>DASSIZ010000083.1 GCA_035691485.1 Terriglobales bacterium | reverse complement strand
GGCCGGCAGATCCTTGAGTTCAAAGCAGTTACACGCAAAATATTGAAAACAAAACTCCTAAATGATTACGAGCCGCGGGAGAAAGCTCCTATGTGAGCCGGTCACAGGTCAGGGTGACAAGAGGCGGAAAGCAGCGGGCGAAGGCTGTCGTATGATGGCAGCGTGAGAGGCCGGAAGACAGTTGTCGGAATTCTTGTCCTGGCGGCGACGCTGCTGAACGGATGCTACAGTGGCTCGCGACCGCCGCGGATCGGCGAGGCGGCGCCGGATTTTTCCATCCAGGACACCTCCCGGGCGGTAGCACTGCACGATTTCAGGGGCAAGGTGGTAGTGCTGAATTTCTGGGCGACATGGTGCCCGCCATGTGTCGAGGAGATGCCGTCGCTGGTGCAGATGCAGTCGCGCCTGAAAGACAAGGGAGTAACCGTGCTGGCAGTGAGCGTGGACGTGGACGAGAATGCTTACAAGAAATTTTTGAAAGACCACGGCGTGGACTTGCTGGCGGTGCGCGATCCCAACCAGAAGTCGAATGCGCTATACGGCACGTTCAAGTTCCCGGAGACGTACGTGATCGATCGCGACGGTAAAGTGCGGCGGAAGTTTATCGGCGCGATTGACTGGAACCAGCCGGAAATTGTGTCGTACTTGAGCAGGATGTAGGTATTTTGAATTTTTGAGTTGTTAGAGTTGGCAACGGCAATAAGCCTCCCTTCATCGCGGCCCTCGAATGAGCTGCCTTCCAACAGTTCCGATCGTACGGGCGGAGTAGGGTCCCTCGACTCGCGCTCACGAACCCGCTCTCGACGGTCGCGGCCGTTCGCGCTCGCTCGGGATGACAAACTTCAATTTCGAGTTAATCGGCGCGATGCTACAGGCGCACGTTGCGCAGGCGGAGCGAGTTCGAGATGACGGAGACGGAGCTGAAGCTCATGGCGGCGGCGGCAAGGATGGGGCTGAGCAGGATTCCGAAGAATGGATAGAGCACGCCGGCGGCGATGGGCACACCGAGCGAGTTGTAGACGAAGGCGAAGAACAGGTTCTGGCGGATGTTGCGCATGGTGGCGCGGCTGAGGCGCCGGGCGCGCACCACGGCGCGCAGATCGCCCTTGATCAGAGTAATGGCGCCTGCTTCCATGGCGACATCGGTGCCGGTGCCCATGGCAATGCCGACGTTGGCCTGGGCGAGGGCGGGAGCGTCGTTGATTCCGTCGCCGGCCATGGCGACGGTGCGTCCCTCTTGTTGCAGGCGCTTGACGATTTCGAGTTTGCGCTGGGGCAGCACCTCGGCTTCGAATTCGGCGATACCGAGATGGCGCGCCACCGCTTCGGCGGTAGCACGACTGTCTCCGGTCAGCATGACAATGTGCAGGCCGTCGCGGTTGAGGGCGCGAATCGCTTCCGGAGTAGAGCCCTTGATGGGGTCGGTGATGCCGAGCAATCCGGCGGGACGCCGGTCGATGGCGACGAAGATGACAGTTTGACCGTCGCGGCGAAGCTGTTCGCTACGGGCAATTAAGTCGGCGCAGCCGATCAAATGCAGCTCCTCGAAGAGCCGCTCGTTTCCGGCGACGACTTCCCTTCCCTCGACGCGGCCAACGACACCTTTGCCGGTAATCGCACGGAAATTTTCCGCGTTCGACAGCTGCAGCTTTCTTTCTTCGGCGGCCTTCACCACCGCGGAAGCGAGCGGGTGTTCGCTGGAGCGTTCCAAGGCGGCGACGAGGCGGAGAAATTCGGGCTCATCCTGGCCGTTCGCGGCTACCAGCGAGACCACGGCCGGTTTGCCCTGGGTGAGGGTGCCGGTTTTATCGACCACGAGGGTGTCCACTTTTTCCAGAATCTCCAGCGCCTCGGCATTCTTGATCAGCACGCCCGCGGTGGCGCCGCGGCCGGTGGCGACCATGATGGCAATGGGGGTGGCGAGTCCGAGGGCGCAAGGGCAGGCGATGATGAGAACGGCGACGGCATTGACGAGGGCGTAGGCGAGTCGCGGTTGCGGCCCGGCAACGGCCCAGGCGAGAAATGAAATCGCCGCGATGGTAACGACGGCGGGCACGAAGTAGGCGGCCACCCGGTCGGCGATTCTTTGGATAGGAGCGCGGCTGCGCTGCGCCTCGGCAACCATGCGCACGATCTGCGCCAGCAGCGTCTCGCTGCCAACCCGCTCGGCGCGCATGATGAACGATCCTTGCGCGTTGATGGTGGCGCCGATGACGCGCGCGCCCACAGTTTTCTCCACCGGCATCGGCTCGCCGCTGATCATGGATTCATCCAGCGTGCCGGCGCCTTCGGTAACGATTCCGTCCACCGGGACTTTTTCGCCGGGACGGACGCGCAGCAGATCGCCGGGATGAACCTGTTCGATGGCAACGTCGGTCTCGCTGGAGTCAGGATTGACGCGGCGCGCCATCTTCGGCGAGAGGTTGAGCAGGGCGCGGATGGCCAGCGAGGTGCGGCTGCGCGCGCGTAGCTCCAGGACTTGTCCGAGGAGGACGAGGGTAGTGATGGCCGCAGCAGCTTCGTAGTAAACGTTGACGATGCCGTGCTCGCGAAAGGCGTCGGGAAAAATGCCGGGCGCGATGGTCGCGATCACGCTGTAGAAGTAGGCGACGCCGACCCCCATGCCGATCAGCGTAAACATGTTGGCGTGGCGGTTTTTCACCGAGGCCCACGCGCGCTGGAAGAAGGGCCATCCTCCCCAGAGCACCACCGGCGTTGCCAGGGCGCACTCGCCCCAGGTCAGCAACCAGCGCGGAAACGCGTGCGCCAGCGAGGGCAACATGTGTCCCATGGCGATGACCAGCAGCGGGAGAGTAAGCGCGAGCGAGATCCAGAAGCGGCGCGTCATATCGCGAAGCTCGGGATTATCGGGCTCGGCGGACTCGACGGTGCGCGGCTCCAGCGCCATGCCGCAAATAGGGCAGGCGCCTGGTTGGTCGCGAACAATCTCCGGGTGCATGGGGCAGACCCACTCGGTTTTTGTAGCGGAAGCGGAGATGGTTTCGGGCTCCAGCGCCATGCCGCACTTGGGGCACGCCCCCGGCCCTTGCTGCCGGACTTCGGGATCCATGGGGCAGATGTACGTTTGTTTCTGGTCGAGGGCCGACGGCTGACGGTCGGCAGGACCTTTCGCCGGGGCGCCGGCACCAAGGGTCACCAATCCTCCGGCTTTTGGCGATGGCGTGGGGGGCGAGAGATTCACCAGGCCCGAGGGCTTGCTCAAATACTTTTGCGGATCGGCGCTGAACTTCTGGGCGCACCCGGGGCAGCAGAAATAATAAGTGCGGCCCTGGTGATCGGCGCGGGCGCGGGCGCGAGCGGGATCGACACTCATGCCGCAGACGGGATCGGTCACCAGCGCGCTTGTTGGGGAGCCTTCGGTCATGCCCAGGTTTCCAGATGTCGGCTGCTATAGTTAGATTCAACCGAATATGCAGTGTATTCGCAACTTCTGGTTTCGAGGGAAGCCTTGACAGCGGTGGAAGTGGCATTTCAATACGGCAAGGCGCCGGGAACGGCGGAGATGCGCGCCATCGAAAGCGTGCGCGACGTCTATGGAATCCGGCGGATTGTCTTCAACGAAAGCGAAAGAACTTTGCGCGTAGAATACGACGCTACCAGGTTGACAGAAGACTCGGTGGCGGCGCTGCTGCGGCAGGCGGGAATCGATGTGACGGAGAAACTCCGGTTGGCCTAGAAATGCAAAGGGGCGCTCAAGAAACTCTCTGGCCGAAAGTTATTCTCGAGAGCGCCCCTGTTGCGCGCCACTTCGTCTGTCCTTTCTCAAAGCAACCTCCATGCCAACGGCGCACACTGATAGCACGCGACTTAGTCGGCGGCTGAATTTTTTATTAGGTAGCTTTTGCCAGAGCCGGGGAAAGAATTACGCCCCGCCGCCAGGCACCAATTAAACCCTCGCCAGGATTACCGTTTCGTCGCCCCCCGAACCCTAACTGCCACTGCCAAAAAGAGTTTCGCCGGCGGGTGATTGGGTTATATTTTCGTCAAAAGAGGGTGAACCAACAAGTCCAACGCGAGCAAGGACGTACGCTTACCGGCGTGCAAAGCGACTCTGCCGCCGTGAGCCTGGACGACATCCGACTCCGTTTGCGGCGGCTGGAAAGCCAGGACTGGTGGCTGTGGGGCGGCGCAGTGCTGGTGATGCTGCTGCTCACGTTCGGAATCCTTTCGCTGAGCTTCCCGGGCGTACTGCACGAGGAAAATTCCTTTTACTGGGTGCAACTGGACCTGGCAGCGCGCGGACTGCTGGGGCTGGTGGTGGTATTCAGCGTATTCGTGGTGTATCAGCAAGTCCTGATTAAGCGGCTGCGGGTGCAGCTGGCAGCGCAGTTGGCGGAGATGGCGGCGCTGGAGACGCGGGCCGAGGCTTTCGAAAAGCTGGCGATCGCCGATCCGCTCACCGAACTCTATAACCGGCGCTTCGCCACCGAACACCTGCCGATCGAAATTGCCCGCGCCGCGCGCCAGGGCTATCCCTTGACCGTGCTGATGCTGGACCTGAACGGCTTCAAGTCGATCAATGACCAGCACGGACACGCCGCCGGAGATGCCGCGCTGCAGGAGTTCGCGCGTCACCTGAAGCGCGGCTTCCGTTCCTCCGACCTGCCAGTGCGAATGGGCGGGGACGAATTCATGGTCGTGTTGCCGGAGTGTTCGGCGGAAAACGTTCCCAAGGCATTGATGCACCTGCGCGACCTGTACATCGAGCACCTGGGCACAAAGATCGACATTACTTTCGCGGCGGGCTGGGCCGAGAGCCGGGATGGCGACACTGCCAACGAGTTGTTGGCCCGGGCCGACCGGGCGCTGTACGCGGACAAGCATACAAGCAACGCGGAGCAGCAGGTGCGCGCCGCCCAAGCCGCGCTGGAACAACAGCAGAAGATGGTCACGGTCGGTCACATGGCGGGCGGGGTGGCGCACGATTTCAATAACCTGCTGACGGTGATCCGGGGATACAGCGAGCTGCTGCTGGACTACATTCCGGCCGGCGACGCGCTGCGCGACAAAGTAGAGGAGATCGACAGCGCGGCACAGCGGGCGGCGACGCTGACGCGGCAGCTGCTGTCGTTTACCCGCAAGCAGCCACCCGACCCGGACCATCGCGTTGACCTGAACAAGATCGTTTCCGGCATGGACAACATGATTCGATCGCTGCTGAGCGGTGCGCATCAGGCAGCGTTCGAACTGGCCAATGACCTGGACACGACGCGCGCCGATCCCAGCCAGATCGAACAAATGATCATGAACCTGGTGATCAATGCGCGCGACGCCATGCCGGAGGGCGGCAGCATCACCATCCGCACCGGAAATGCCGTACTGGATGACGCCTTCGTGAGCGAGAATCCCGGCTCGCGCCCGGGCAGCTACGTCAGCCTGGCCGTTTCCGATACCGGGGTGGGAATGAGCGAGGAAGTGAAGGCGCACATCTTCGAGCCGTTCTTTACCACCAAGTCCGCCGGTGAGGGCACAGGGTTGGGGCTGGCCATCGTGTATGGCGTGGTGAAGCAGACCGGCAGCTACATCGCGGTAGACAGCGTCCCCGGTCAAGGGACCACGTTTACGGTTTATTTCCCGCGCGCCGTCGCAGCAGTTTCACAAAACGCAGCCAGTTCCGCGGCCTCCGCCGTCCGTTAAGCCCATTCGTGGCGAATTCAATCCCAGCTCAGGCTTAAGGAAGCTTGGTCATGTACTGACCGCAGGCGGTGAACAGCGACAACAGGTTGGCAAGGCCGAGCAGGTCGCGAATGCGCTGGTTGAGGTTGACAAGTTGCAATTCGCAGCGCGCCGACTTGGCGGATACGTACAGACGCACCAGGGTGCCAAGCCCGGAGCTGTCCATGTGGCGGAGATCAGTGAGGTCGAGAACGATGCGCCGGGCCCCGGGCAGCACGCGCATGAACTCTTGGCGCAACTCGTCGGTGTATTGCGAGGTAAGGCGGCCGGTGCAGCGAATTACGATTTCATTTCCGGTCTGGGTGGTGTGAAAACGCAAGCGACGAATGGAAGAGACCGCATCGGAAGACATGCCACCCTCCCGGCTGAAACGCCGGAGCCCCACAAGAAGCCGACCTGCAGCCTAGTTTAGCACTGATCGGGAAGCGGCTTTGGAGGCGGACAGAACGACAAATACCGTCACGCCGCAGTGACACTCCGTGACAACGGCGACAACTCGACTCCACCTTAGCGCCGTTACCGAGGTGCCAGATGCGGAGCATGGCCATAACGTAAGTGGCCGGATTAGAACCGTTTCCATTCTGGTAATTCGGGCCAGCCCAATGGCGTCGCAATTGCACCGATCCAGCGCATAATCCGGAATAATTGCTCTCAAGGAGACAGGATTTCCATGCGCAAACAGAAGGGTTTCTCACTGATCGAATTGCTGATCGTAGTCGCGATCATTTTGATTATCGCCGCGATCGCGATTCCTAACCTGCTGCGTTCGCGAATTGCCGCGAATGAAGCGTCAGCGGTGGGCTCGGCTCGCACCATCAACACCGCGGAAGTCACCTTTGCTTCCACCTATCCGAACCACGGCTTTGCCACCTTGGCTCACCTTGGGCCACCAAGCTCAGGCTCGGTTGGTGATACCGGCGCCGGCTTGCTGGATTCCGTGTTGGCCAGCGGCACCAAGAGCGGCTATGTGTTTTCAGTCGTAACCAGCGGCGCCCCCAGCGGCGGCGGCGCAGCGACGATCTACACCGTCAACGGCGACCCGCAGAACTCGCAGACCGGTCAACGGCACTTCTTCACCGACCAGTCGGGCGTGATTCGCTTCAACGTCAGCCAGACCGCCAGCGCCAGCGACAGCCCGCTGCAGTAGTCTGAGCTGATTTATAAGATCCTTCGGCCTACGGCCTCGGGATTTCGGCACGCGCTCCCTCTTTGCTCATGCCGCGTAAGCGCCTCAAGTATGGCGAAGTACCTGGGGGGAGGGTACGAGCCGGGGAGCACCGGAGCAATCTGGTGCTCTTTAATTTGAGCTCCTGCTCTCAGCGGTAGCTGATACCGCGTAGCACACAGCCCTCAGGGTCAGGAAATAGGCTTCCCCTTTAGAGGAAGCCTTGAGCCCGTGATTGAGACGGTATTGCGTGAGAGTTTCATTGAGAACGCCCTAGCAGAAAAGCGCGGCCCGCGGACGCATATTTACGCGCTCTTTTCCACCGGGTGCGGCTTTGCCGGCTGATAATCGCCAGGAACTGCCCTTGCTGAAATGTTGAAACGGTTCCAGCCATTGATGGTCACGACAGCCAAAGTGAGATCCGACAATTCCTTGTCATTGAAGTGTTGACGTACATCGTCGTAGATCTCGTCCGGCACGTGGCCATGGGTGATCAGCGTAAGAGCTTCGGTCCACGCCAGGGCAGCGCGCTCGCGATCCGTATAGAACGGAGATTCGCGCCAGGCATCCAACGAATACAAGCGCTGCTCGTTTTCTCCGCTCGCGCGCAAGTCCTTCCAGTGCATGTCCAGACAGTACGCGCAGCCGTTGATCTGCGATGCGCGCAGGTAGACCAGGTTGAGCAGAGTTCCTTCTATGCCACATTCGTGAAGATACTGTCCCAAACCAAGCATGGCTTTGAATACTCCCGGGGCCGCTTTGACATAGTTGAAACGTGCTTCCATGTATCCTCCTTAGACCGATCGATTCGGCTGCGTACATCGAAAGCGCTCATTCATTTTTTGGATGTCGGTCCCCGATTTCCCGATTCGTCAACCCCACGTTAATCCTCCAAGATTTTTCGTTCAGTAACACCGGAGTCGCAATCGCGGATGCGAGCCGACGGGATACGACAAGAGTGACTGAGTTTCTGAATCCAGGTTCGTTCCTGTTGGCAGACATCGAGACGAACCACACGTTTCCGGTCGACGGGATGCAGCTGTGCCCAAGCGAACTTGGACCTGTAGCAATTTTCCCGATCAGCGCCGCCGTGCCCCTGAGGTCAAAAAAGTTCTTACCAGCCGCGCGTCTGCAGCAGTTGCGATGCTTCGATGGCAGCCACGGCCAGGCCCTTCATGGCTGTCTTCGCCTGGGTGCTGGCCTCCAGTACGATCTTGGCATCGTTGTAGTGAGTGGTGGCGACGACAATCGACTTGGCGCGAAGCTCAGCATCCTCGCGCTCTTGCGGATCCTTGAAGCGCCCGTTCTCGTATCCGACCTCAAGCGGCGTAGTGCCATCCTTCATGAAAATGCCGGAACCAACGAACACGGATTCGGCGCCGAGCTGCATCATCAGCGACGCGTCGGCCGGTGTGGCGATGCCACCGGCAGAAAAATTCGGCACCGGCAGCTTCCCTGCCCTGGCAACCATGCGCACCAGTTCATAGGGCGCCTGGTGGTTCTTGGCGGCGGTGTAAAGTTCGTCGTCACCCATCACGGTGAGCTGGCGCAGTTCGCTGACAATCTGGCGCATGTGCTTGACCGCGTGCACCACATCACCGGTGCCGGCCTCGCCCTTGGTGCGGATCATGGCCGCGCCCTCGGCGATGCGGCGCAAGGCTTCACCGAGATTACGCGCGCCGCAAACAAAGGGGACCTTGAAGGCGTGCTTGTCGACGTGGTTGGCTTCGTCGGCGGGAGTGAGAACCTCGGACTCATCAATGTAGTCGACGCCGAGCTCCTGCAATACCTGGGCTTCGGCGAAATGGCCGATGCGGCACTTGGCCATGACCGGGATGGACACCGTGTCCATGATCTCGCGAATCAGTTTGGGATTGGCCATGCGCGCGACCCCGCCAGTGGCCCGGATCATGGCCGGCACGCGCTCCAGCGCCATGACCGCAACGGCGCCGGCCTTTTCCGCAACTTCCGCCTGCGCCGCGCTCATGACATCCATGATCACGCCGCCCTTGAGCATTTCAGCCAGCCCGGTCTTGAGCCGCAGGCCGCTGCTGCCATTGTTGTCCGACATGCTTACCTCACTTCGTATGTAACCTGGAACCCTCTATTTTAACCCGCCTGGGAGCATTTGCCGAATTAACGAACTGCCGAAGCGTGGAATTGAAATTCGGCAATTCGGCAGTTCCGCAGTTCTCCCTGCAGAGCTATTTTCCTCTCCCGCGGCTGAGGAACTTGCTCATCATCCGCTCCGCATCCACGGCCTTGAACTTACCGCGCGCAGTCGCCAGCAGTTCATCGCGTTCGTTGCGAATCTCGGCGGCGCGCAAGTGCTGGCGTCCGCGCACGCGCACCTCCCATCCGGAGGCGGTCAACCGGGCTCCCAGCGGAACCGGCTTCAGGTAGCGCACGTTTAACTCTATCGTTGGCGCCAGCACGTTGCGCAGCCGTGAAGGCTTGGACATGGCCTCATCGAGGATGGCCGCAATAATGCCGCCGTGGGCGTGCCGCGGCGGTCCCGTAAAGCGGCGTCCGAGGCGAAAATGCGCGACGAAACGTTGGCTGTTCTCGTCATGCACGAACTTCAGGCGCATGCCCTCTGCATTGTCCTTGCCGCATCCGAAGCAGTAGTTTTTGCGCAGCGCGGGATGCTGTTTCAGCGCCGGATGCTTGTGGTGCACGTGACCGTGGACGGGGCGTTTTGGCATGGGTTCAAGATGATCTTGAACGAACAGCGGAAGCAGTGTTTTCAAGTTTTACGTTTCAAGGTTTCACGTTTCACGTTGTGCGGTTTTCAAAGTTCGCGCCGAGCTGTACGACGTGAAACGCGAAACGCGAAACGCGAAACTACCTCTTTTGCGCCACTAACTCCGCCACGCCTTTTTCTTCGACCGTTTCGGCGTAGTGGAGAATTCGCAGGCGCAAGAAGGTGTGCAGCAGCTCGTTTTCCTGCAAGTAGTACTCGGGATGGCGAACGGTCTTGGCGTGTTTCGTTTTGTGCTCTTCCGTGTAAGTCTTGTAGATCAGCAGGCCTCCCGGCTTGAGCGCCTTGACCAGCGCGGGATAAAGATCGCGCTGCAGGTAGAAGAAGACGAGTACCAGGTCATACTTCTCTTCCCCGGGATCGAAGGAACGGAGGTCGCGGACCAGGAAGTTGATTTTGACGCCGCGCTCTTCCGCCTTGCGCTGCGCCTTCTCAAAGGCGACTTCGGAGATGTCCACGACGGTGACTTTCCAGCGCAGTTCGGCCAGCCAGATGGCGTGACGGCCGGTGCCGCCGGCGAGATCCAGCGCGCTGCCTCCCTTGGCGAAAGTGGGCTGGATATATTCGTCGTAGGCGCTGAGCAGGAAGGGGTCGGGCTCGAAGGCGCCGTGCGACTCTTCCTGGTAGCGGCGGTTCCAATCCTGCCGCTCGTCTTCCTGTTGCCTGGCAATTTCCCGCATACTCGCTCCGTTCGCTGCAACCCACGGCAGTTCAATGCGTTATCCGGTCAATACGATGTGGGCCATAGCCCCACGCCGCATAATTTTATTTAATCTAAGCGCCGGGGTTGACTATCTTAAACGCTTTCGGGACGACCGTGGTCCCAATGTATCACTTCGCAAGGAGGCTCAATGCCGGAGTTACAGACCGGAAGCTATCACGCGAACAACTTTGTGCGCGCTTTCCGGCGGTGGTTCGTGCCGTACGTGCAGTCGCGAGTAATGAACGACCAGTTCCGTCCCCTGCTGTCGTACCTGTTCACAGAGTGGAAATGCAACGTGGACTGCCACTACTGCTGGGCGTTTAACAACAAAGTGAAAGGCATGACCGAGGAAACCGCCATCCAGTCGATTGACTGGCTGAAGGCGGTGGGCTGCCGGGTGATCGCGATCATGGGCGGTGAACCGCTGCTGCGCCGCGACTTCATCCTCAAGGTAGTGGATTACGGCACCAAGAACGGCTTCTTCGTGTACCTGCCGACCAACGGCATCCTCATGAACGAGGATTTCATCGACAAGGTCGGCGATCGCGGAGTGGCGGCCATCAACCTGGCGGTGGACAGCATCGATGAAAAGCCCGGACTGGCGAAGAACTTCAAGCGCATCGAGAAGCAGTTCAAGTACCTGGTGCAGCAGCAGCGCAAGTACGGCTACATGATCGTGTTCAACACCAACATCTGCCGGCACAACCTTGATGACGTCAAGCAGCTCACCGAGATCGCCCACGATAACGGCATCTCCAGCGACGTGCACATCAATGAGCCGCCTTACATCGAGCAGCCGCACTTCCAGCACTTGAACGAAAACGTCACCTACATCCGGCCGGAGGACTGGCCGGCGGTGGATGAGGTGCTGGACTACCTGATCGAGAAAAACGCGCAGGGGTACATCATGGTGAACTCCAAGGACCACCTGCGCAAGATGAAGGACTTCATGCGCGGCATTACCTATCCGTGGAACTGCCGCGCCGGCCACAACTCCTGCGTGATCCGCACCGACGGCACCCTGGCCCCGTGCTTCCCCATGTACTCGGCAAAGACCGACTGGGGAAAGATCTGGGAACCGAAGTTCAACTTCGGCGAGCTCGACGAGATGAAGAAGGTGTGCAACTCGCACTGCCTCTCCACCTGCCAGTACGTGCTCGGCTACTACTACAACAACCGCAACGTCGTGCGCTGGATCCTGAAGCAGGGGCTGCACGGCTGGAGCGGGCGTCCGCAGATGGCGGAAGCCTAGAAACCAGTTTCGAGTTTAGGGTTTCCAGTGGCCGGGGGTGAAAGCCTCGGCCATTTTTTTTGCGACGAGTCCAGGCCAAAAACTCCGTCCAGCGCGGCTTTCCTGCTGTTGCAATTTTCAACTCCGCCGCGGGAAATATTTTGCGTCACAGCTTGGAGTGTGCAGCATCACTGGTCAGTGTGATATATTTCGCGGCGGTCGCGAAATCCCGATGGGGTGGAATTTTCGGCCGGCGAACTGACCTAGGGAACACATCAACATTTCAGCACGGGGGCGTTCGAGGATGGGCCTTGCGCTGTTATTTGTCATCTGGCTCCTGACATTTGTTTGTTCTTATTTCTTCGTGGCGAAAACCTGGTGGTGGCCGGCAGCGGCATCGCTGAGCGGGCCGGCCCTTGATTCGCAGTTCCAATACACCTTGATTGCGATGGGCATCGTGTTCATCGCGGCGCAAGCCGGCTTGGGACTGTTTGCCTGGAAATACCGCGAGCGTCCCGGCGCCTCCGCCACCTACTCCCACGGCAACACCACGCTGGAAGTGGTGTGGACGGCGCTGACCGCTGTCCTCTTCTTCGGGCTGGCCATTACCGGCGCTCACCTGTGGGCGTCGGAGCGCTTCGAGCCGGCCAGGCCCAACGCGGTCCAGGTGGAGGTCTCCGGGCTGCAGTTTGCCTGGTATTTCCGCTATCCCGGGCCGGACGGCAAATTCGGGCGCACCAAACCCGAGCTGGTGGACGCCTCGGCGGGCGGAGAAGCGGCGGTGGGACTGGACTCCACCGATCCCGCCTCCAAGGACGACTTCGTCACCGGCACCATGTACGTTCCGGTGAATCGCGAAGTGGAGGTGATCCTGCGCTCGCAGGATGTGATCCACAGCTTTTTCGTGCCCTCGATGCGCTTCAAGCAGGACGCCGTTCCCGGGCTGATGATTCACATGCACTTCACTCCCGACAAGATCGGCGACTACGAGATCGCGTGCGCCGAACTGTGCGGTCTCGGGCACTACAAAATGCACGGCATTCTCAAGGTGGTCAGCCAGAACGATTATGACGCCTGGACGGCACTGCGCCTGGCGGAGAAACAATAACCATGCAAAATCCAGAAACTCCCCAACATGATTCCGCCTTGCAAGCCGGCGGGAACGGGCACGGAGGAGTGCACGTTCATCCCGCGCCTACCAGCTTCATCCGCAAATACATCTTCAGCACCGACCATAAGGTCATCGGGCTTCAGTATTACTTCCTGGCGCTGACATCGGTCTTCGTCGGCATGTTCCTGTCGCTGCTGATGAGGATCCACCTGGTGTGGCCTGGGGCCAAGGTCCTGGGCTTCGACATCAAGCCGGAAACCTACCTGGCGCTGCTGACCATGCACGGCACCATCATGGTGTTTTTCGTGCTCACCACCGCGCCGCAGGGCGGCTTTGGCAATTACATGCTGCCCATCCAGATCGGCGCGCCGGACATGGCGTTTCCCATCCTCAACATGATGTCGTTCTGGACGACGTTCCTGGGGTTTGTCGCCATTATTGCCGCGTTTTTTGTCGAGGGCGGGGCGCCGCTGTCAGGCTGGACCAACTACGCGCCGCTGAGCGCAATCCCGTCGGCCGGTCCGGGACAAGGGCTGGGCGAGGATTTGTGGATCGCGAGCATCGCGCTGTTCTGCATCGCTTCCCTGCTGGGCGCGCTGAACTTCATCACTACAACCTTGGACCTGCGGGCCCGCGGCATGACCATGATGCGCTTGCCGCTGACGGTCTGGTCCTGGTTCGTGACCGCCATACTCGGCCTGCTGGCGTTCGGCGTTCTCCTGGCCGCCGGTGTCCTGCTGCTGCTGGACCGCAATCTCGGCACCAGCTTCTTCGTTCCCGGCGGGCTGGTGGTGAGCGGCGAAATGGTGAAGCACAACGGGGGCTCCCCGCTGCTGTGGCAGCACCTGTTCTGGTTCTTCGGACATCCCGAGGTTTACATCGCCATTCTGCCGGGCATGGGTGTCACCTCGCAAATCCTGTCGACGTTTTCGCGCAAACCCATCTTCGGCTACAAGGCGATGGTGTACGCCATGCTGGGCATCGGCGTGCTCGGGTTCTTCGTCTGGGGCCATCACATGTTCATGAGCGGCATGAGCCCGTATTCGGCCATGGCGTTCAGCATGATGACCATCGCCATCGGGGTGCCCTCCGCCATCAAAACGTTTAACTGGCTGGGCACGATGTGGAAGGGGCGGATTCGCTTTACCGTGCCCATGATGTTCGCCATTGGCTTCGTTTCGCTGTTCGTCTCCGGCGGGCTGAGCGGTCCGTTCCTGGCGCAACCGGCGATCGACATTCCGCTGCACGACACTTTCTTCGTGGTCGCGCACTTCCACCTCATCATGGGCGTGGCAGCCATCTTCGGCATCTTCGGCGCAACCTACTTCTGGTTCCCCAAGATGTTCGGCCGGAAGATGAACAACACTCTCGGGTACATCCATTATTGGATTACCTTCATCGGCGCGTACGCGATCTTCTTCCCCATGCACTACGAGGGAATCGCCGGGCGTCCGCGGCGCTACTCGCAGCTGACCGAGGTGGCGTACCTGCACCAGTTCTGGCCGGTGGAGAAGTTCATTACCATCGCGGCCATCATCACCATCAGCGCCCAGTTCATTTTCCTGTTCAACCTGTTCTGGAGCATGTTCAAGGGCGCCAAGGCGGAGGTGAATCCGTGGGAGTGCACGACGCTGGAATGGACCATCCCGTCGCCGCCGCCGCATGACAACTTCGGCGGACACATTCCGGTGGTGAATAACGGGCCGTACGAGTACGGCGTCCCCGGCGCGCCGCGCGATTTCATCATGCAGACCGATCCGGCACAGACCGGCAGCACATCTCACTGAAGTTGGGGTTATGAGCAGTTTGCCGACATTGAGGGTCCGCGAGAAACCGGTGACAACGAAAGCCGGCGGCGGGGGGCGTCCACCGGTCATCGATTTTCCGCGCTACGGCGGAGGCGGAGGCGGCGGGCGCGACGACCCCTATCCCGATTTCGGCGAGCGCCTGCGCCGGTATCGCCTTGGGCTGATGGTCGGCCTGGCGGCGGTGGTGATGCTGTTCGTCTCCTTCACCAGCGCCTACATCGTGCGCCAGGGGCTCGGTTCTTACGACCAGGCGACGCAGGCCTATGTCACGGACTGGAAGCCGCTCAGCCTGCCCATGGGCTTGCTGCTGCTGAACACCTGCATTTTGCTGGCGAGCAGCTTCACCATCGAAATGGCGCGGCGAGCGGCGTTTGCCAAGGCGGCGATTGTGCCGGTGACGGAGATGCCTGGCATTGCCAAGGAACCGGACCGCGGCATGCCCTGGCTGCCGATCACGGTAGTGCTCGGCTTCGGGTTTCTTGCCGGGCAACTGCTGGCATGGCATGAGCTGGGCAAGCGCGGCTTTTATGTCTCCAGCAGTCCCAGCAGTTCGTTCTTCTACGTGCTGACCGGAATGCACGGCGTGCACCTGCTGGGAGGAGTGCTGGCGCTGCTCTACGCGCTGGCCGCGGTGTTCCGTTCGCGGCCCTTGGAGCGGAAACGCATCGTCGTGGATGTCACCGCGTGGTATTGGCACTTCATGGCGATTTTGTGGCTGTACATTTTCGCGCTGCTGAAATTCGCGGCGTAAGCGGAGGATGGAAAGAATGGCCGATGTTGCCGTGGGACAGCGTATAGCGCACACCGAGTTTGAGCCCTCGCTGTTCCAGACTTATTCCAACAAGATCGGGATGTGGCTGTTCATCCTCTCCGATTCACTCACCTTCGGAGCGCTGCTGTTTGCCTACAGCTACGGACGTATCTCGAACCCGACCTGGCCGACGCCGTTTCACAGCGGCAGCATCATCAACGCCACCATCATGACCGGGTTCCTGCTCACCAGTTCGCTAACCATGGTGCTGGCGGTGTCCGCCTCCAGCCTGGGAAACCGAAAGGGCACGATCGGTTGGCTGCTGGCAACCATGTTCTGCGGGACCATGTTTGTGATCCTCCACATTCGCGAGTGGATGGGGCTGATTCACGAGGGCATGACCCCGAGCAAAAATCCCTGGGGCGCGCCGCAATTCGGCGGCACGTTCTTTACCCTGACCGGGCTGCACATGCTGCACGTGACCATCGGGGTGGTAGTGCTCGGAATCATTGTGCTGCGCAGCATGGGCAAGAAGTTTTCCTCCAACGACGTTGAAACCAGCGGCCTGTACTGGCACTTCGTGGACCTGGTGTGGATGTTCATTTTTCCGCTGGTGTACCTGATGTCTGCCAGGATTAAGTAGGAGAGGCATGAGCACCGACGCACTGATCGCACAACGCGAAGCGCTGAAGCACCGCGGACACAGCCACACGCCTTTTTACATCGTGTGGGCGGTGCTGCTGGTGATTACCGGCATCGAGGTCCTGCTGGCATACGAACAGCTGCAGCCGTTAAGAATGCTGTCCATACTGCTGGGACTTTCCATCATCAAAGCGGCGCTGATCATTCTCTGGTTCATGCACATGAAGTACGAGATCATGCGCATGCGGCGAGTGATGATGGTTGCGCTGTGCGTCTGCCTGGCGCTGATGTGCGTCTTCTTCGCCGACGCATTTCGCATCATCGACCTGGGAGTGAGGTAATGCGCTCGCGGCTGTGCAGTCTCGCGTTGCTGGCGGCATTGGGCGCCGCACCGGCATTCGGCCAGGGGTGCGCCATGTGCTACACCTCGGCGAAGGGCGCCAGCAACAACGGGCAGAAGGCCATCACGCACGCGGTCCTTACCCTGCTGCTGCCGCCTGTCGGACTCATGCTGGGACTGGTGGGATTTGCTTTCCGGTATAACCGCAACCCGCGGGCGAACGAGGTCGAGGCGCCCGTGGTCGACGGTCATTCAGAGTAGGACGTTTCGCTTTCCTTATCGGGGCCAAGACACAGGGCCAAGGTAAAGCCGGCCAGGGGCACCCAAGCCGCCAAGAGAAGAACCTCATACATTGAATTCACCTCACCCCGACCGGCAGCTTGAACTCGGTGCCGAGCGCAGTTTCACTGTTACACTCCATGATGCTGGAACTGACCGCCTGGATGCAAAGTTGGACGGCTAACTACTTGGGGACATATCGCTTCGCGATGTGCTCTTCGCCCGATTTGGGCCATGCGGCGCTTGCCCGGCAGGCCGTTGTGAAGCAGGGATGCCAGACTCTATAATCAAAAGATTCCGCAGCATTCCCGACCCTGTTTGTAGACCCGGAGATGGTCTGGGGCGGGTACAGGCTGCTTCGGTTCCCTGATGTCAACGGAAAGCATAGTTGTCCGCGGCGCCCGCGTTCATAACCTGAAGAACATCGACTTCGAGATTCCCCACAACGCCTTGACCGTGGTTACGGGAGTGTCGGGATCGGGCAAGTCGTCGCTCGCCTTCGACACGATTTACGCCGAGGGACAGCGCAGGTACGTGGAATCGCTCTCCGCCTACGCCCGCCAGTTTCTGGAGCGGATCGAGAAGCCCGACGCCGATGTGATCGACGGCATCGCGCCGGCGGTGGCCATCCGTCAGAAGAACACGACGCGGAACCCGCGCTCCACCGTCGCCACAGCCACGGAAATTTATGACTACTTGCGCCTGCTGTTCGCGCGCGTCGGCCGGACTTACTGCATGCAGTGCGGCGTCGAAGTCAAACGGGATACGGTGGATGAAGTCGCCTCCCGCTTGCTCGCATTGCCGGAAGGAACGCGGCTGAACGTGTTCTTCCCGGTGCAACCGCCGGCGGGACGGGTGATTGCGCAGGAGCCGAAATCGCGCGGCCGCAAAAAGCAGCTTCCGGCGGCGCAGAAACTGGAAGAATCCGACCTGCTGAAGGCGACCCTGTTCGAATTGCGCAAGAAGGGCTTCAACCGGCTCTTCCAGGGCGGACAGGTATTCGAATTTTCCACCCCGGAATCGCTGCTGGACATCGACTTCTCGGAGCCGGTTTTCGTCCTGATGGACCGCATCGTGGTGGCGCCCGACCAGCGCACGCGCATCGTGGACGCGGTTGAGAGCAGCTACCGCGAGGCCGGCGAAGTAGTCTTCGAGACCGCCCCGGGCGGAGGCCAGGCAGCGGAGCGCATGCGCTTCGCACAGCGTTTTGAATGCAAGCAGTGCGGCATCCTCTATGAAGAACCCGAGCCGCGCCTGTTCTCCTTCAATAATCCGTTCGGCGCCTGCCCGCGCTGCCAGGGCTTCGGCAACACCATCGATTTCGATATTGACCTGGTCATTCCGGACAAGAACAAGACGCTGGCCGAGGGCGCGATCGAGCCCTGGACGAAGCCCAAATACAAGCCCCTGTTCAACGACCTGAAGCGCTACGCCAAGAGCGCCGGCATTCCGCTGGACGTTCCCTGGCGCGAGCTTTCGCCGGAGCACCAGCAGGTCCTGGTCGACGGCGACAGCAAGTTCTGGGGCGTGCGAGGCTTCTTCGCCCACCTGGAACGCAAGAAGTACAAGCTGCACGTGCGCGTCTTCCTCAGCCGGTACCGCGGATATTCAGTGTGCTCCATCTGCGGGGGCGCGCGCCTGCGCCCGGAAGCGCGTCACGTAAAAATCGCGTGCAAGGACATCTGCCAGGTGTGCTCAATGACGGTGGAGCAGGCGGGGCAGTTCTTTACGACGCTGAAACTAAGTCCGGCCGAGAGCGAGATCGCGGACAAGATCCTGGAGGAAATCCGCGACCGGCTGCGTTTTCTCAACGACGTCGGCCTGGAATACCTTACGCTCGACCGCCTCGCCTCGACGCTGTCCGGCGGCGAGGCGCAGCGCATTCAGCTGGCAACCTCGCTCGGTTCGCGCCTGGTGGGGACGCTGTATGTCCTGGACGAGCCATCGATCGGGCTGCACAGCCGGGATACTACCCGCCTGATCAAAATCCTGCACGACCTGCGCGACCTGGGAAACACGATCCTGGTGGTGGAGCACGATCCCGAGATCATGCGCTCGGCCGACCATATCCTCGACCTCGGCCCCGGCGCGGGCGAGAACGGCGGGCGGGTAATCGCCACCGGCACCTTCGACGAAATCCGCCGCAACGCAGCCTCGCTGACCGGGCGATATCTTGGACAGGAACTGCGCATTCAACCGCCGCCGCAGCGCCGCAAGCCCGGGATTCAGAAGCTGGAAGTGCTGGGCGCGGACGCGCACAACCTGAGGAACATCGACGTCACCATTCCGCTCGGGATGATCGTCGCCATCACCGGGGTCTCCGGCTCGGGAAAATCCACGCTGGTGCACGACGTGCTGTATCACGCGCTGGTTTCCGCCAAGCAGTCCAATGTCGCGATTCCGCCGGCAGTGAATGGCGCTGCCACCCTGCGGGGCTGGCAATTTGTGGACGACGTGGTGCTGGTGGACCAGTCGCCCATCGGCCGCACCCCGCGCTCCAACCCGGTGACTTACACCAAGGCCTTCGACGGCATCCGCGAACTGATGGCTTCCCTGCCCGAGGCCCAGAAGCGCGGCTTCAGCGCCGGCCACTTCTCGTTCAACATTCCCGGCGGACGCTGCGAAACCTGCCAGGGCGATGGCACGGTCACGGTGGAAATGCAGTTTCTTGCCGATGTCGAACTGATCTGCGAGGAGTGCAAGGGCACACGCTTCAAGCCCGAGGTGCTGGAAGTCCGTTACCGCGGCAAGAACATCCACGAAGTCCTCAACCTTACCGTGCGCGAGGCGCTGCAGTTTTTCCGCGAGGTGCCGAAGATCACGGAAAAACTGCGGGTCCTGGAGGAAGTGGGGCTCGGTTACCTGCGTCTGGGACAATCGGCGACCACGCTCTCCGGCGGGGAGGCGCAACGCATCAAGCTGGCGGCGCATTTGCAGCCGCGGGTCCGCGACTTCGCGCCGCAGAAGGACCAGGAAGCAAAGCGCCGGCGCCCGCGCATGCTTTACATCTTTGACGAGCCCACCACCGGACTGCATTTCGACGACGTCAGCAAGCTGCTGGCGGCATTCCGGCGGCTGATCGACGCCGGAGGCTCGGTTCTGGTGATCGAGCACAATCTTGACGTCATCAAGGTGGCAGACTGGGTCATCGACCTGGGCCCGGAAGGCGGCGAGCGCGGCGGGCAGGTGGTGGCCGCCGGACCTCCCGAGGCCATCGCGCGCTGCGCGAAGTCGTACACCGGAAAATGGCTGGCGCGCATCTTAACTGCTATCGGAAACTCTCGACTGGAAGCGCCCGCCCCTGAGCCGGCAGTCGCGGTTCGCCGGCGCGGCACGGGAACGAATGGCGGCAAATAGCCTGATTCTGCTGCTCTGCCTGGCCTGCGCCAGCGGCGTCTGCGCGCAGGAGTCCAAGCCAACCGTGCGCCATCACCGTGTGCCGGCGGACAACGGCGCGACCGCCGCGATCGCACGCGGCGAAACCGCCATCGACAAGCATGACTACGCGGGGGCAGAACAGGCGCTGCAGCAAGCCCTCAAGCTCGATCCCAACAACTACATTGCCTGGTTCGATCTTGGCTTCGTTTACACCGCGCTCAACCGGGATGCGGACGCGATTGACGCCTATCGCAAATCCGTCGGCGCCAACCCCGCCATTTTTGAGTCAAACCTCAACCTTGGGTTGACGCTGGCGCGCGCCTCCGATCCGGAGGCCGCCAAGTACCTTCGTGCCGCCACCGAACTGAAGCCGACGGCGAAGCCGGAAGAGGGCCTCTATCGCGCCTGGATTTCGTTGGGGCAGGTGCTGGAATCGAAGCAGCCTAAGGAAGCGGTGACGGCGTATCGCAAAGCCGCAGAACAGAAGCCCGGCAGCGCGGAACCGCATCTGTTGGCGGCGGCTGCCGCCGAACGCTCCAAGGACCTGGTCACCGCCGAACAGGAATACAAGGCCGCCGCGGAGCGTGATCCCAAGTCCGCCGACGCCATTTCCGGTCTCGCCAACACTTATCTTCGAAGCAAGCGGCTACCGGAAGCGGAATCTGCGCTTCGCAAGTACCTCGCCATCGATGCCGGAAACGCGCGGGCGCACCTCATGCTGGGCCGCGTGCTTGCCGCCGAAAACAGGCTCGCGGAGGCGCAACCGGAGTTCGAGCGGGCCATCGAACTGGCGCCCGGCGAGGCGCCCGCAGCGCGGGAACTCGCCGACCTCTACGCCGCCAACCGGCAGTTCGCCAAAGCCGAGTCCCTGTATCGCGAGGTCCTGAAAAAAGAGCCGAACAATGCGGAGTTGCACCATAGTCTCGGCACTTCCCTGATCGAGCAGAAGAAGTTTGCCGATGCGCAGGACGAGCTTTTGCGAGCCGTCAATCTCAAGCCGGACTATGGCATTGCCTATGGCGACCTGGCTTTCGTCGCGTCGGAAAACAAGAACTACCCGCTTACGCTGAAGGCGCTCGACGCGCGGGCCAGGTTTCTGCCGGATATTCCGGCAACCTTGTTCCTGCGCGCGACCGCCTTGGATCATCTGGGGGCGAAGAAAGAGGCGGCCGCCAGCTATCACCAGTTCCTGGCGGCGGCGAATGGAAAATTTCCCGAGCAGGAGTGGCAGGCGCAGCATCGCCTGATCGCCATCGAGCCGAAGAAATAGCGATGAAGAAAACATTCCTCATCTTGGCGGTGCTGCTCGCGGCTGTGGCATGGGCCTCGGACAAACAGGAGTCCGTCGACTCGCTCAAGGCGCGCGTGGAGAAAACCCCGCCCAAGGAGCAAGTCGAGCTACTGCTTCGCATCACGGAGCGCCAAGTGGAGGCGATGGACAAAGCTTACACAGAAGGTAACATCGAAGTAGCGCAAGCGGCGCTCGCCGACGTCCAGAAATACGGCGTAGAAGCGGCCAACACGTCCGCCCAGAGCGGCAAGCGCATGAAGCAAACGGAAATCGCGCTTCGTAAAATGACGTTGCGGATGGAATCGATCCGGAAGACCCTGGAAGTGGATGACCGGCCGCCCGTCGCCGAGGCCATCCAGAAAATCGAAAATGCGCGCAGCGAGCTGCTCAACCGCATGTTCAGGAAGTGACAATGCGAAAACGAAAGCTGCTCCCCACGATGTTTTTGCTGCTGCTGTCGGCGGCGCCGCTGCTGGCGCAAGTCGGAGGACGAGAACCGCTCAACAACAAGGAAATCGACGAGCTCCGCGAAACTGCCCAGGAGCCCGACAAGCGCCTGAAGCTGATGGTGCAGTTTGCGCGCGCGCGCCTGGCGACTATCGAGCAGCTGCGCGGCGATCCTCGTCTGGCTGCCGAGCGCGGCGCTCGGGTCCACGACCTGCTGGAGGATTTCACCAAGCTGGTGGACGAGATGGGCGACAATCTCGACGACTACGTGGCGCGGAAAGAGGACCTGCGGGCGGCGCTGAAGGCGGTGATTGAAGGGGACACCGCTTTCCAGCTCAAGTTGCGCACGCTCACAGAACAGGGGCCCGGCGCGGGCGGCAAGGCGACGGAGGTGCAGGAATACACTTTTGTCCTGCAAAACGCGACCGAGGCCGTCAACAGCAGCCTGGACGACGCCCGCAAGCTGCTCGCTGAGCAGGAAGTCGCGATTAAGGAAGCCAAGAAGAAGAAAAAGTAGTAGTAGCTGGTAGTTAGTAGTTAGTAGTTGTTAGTAGTTAGTCGCGACCATGCATCCGCGCCTCACCTCCATCCTGCAACGTGCCTATCGCGACCTGCGGCCGCGCGCTCCCATGCCGGAGTTCCGTGGCGAATTCTTTCCCTTTGCCAACATCAACAACACCATCCGCATGCGGGAAGGCGTGGTCAAGGTTCGGGTCTCGGATCTGCTGGAGGGCGCACCGGACGATGTTTTGTACGCCATCGCGCACATCCTGATCGCCAAGCTCTACCGCAAGACCATTGATCCGGGCCTGGCGCGGCGCTACCGGCAGCACGTCGGCCGCCGCGACTTGAACGCGAAGGCCCACCTGGTGCGGCAGATGCGCGGGCGCAAGTGCATTGCGAGCGCGCGGGGGCGCGTCTACGACCTGGAAGCCATCTTTGACGAGCTCAACAGCCGCTTCTTCTTCGGGTTGCTGGCGCGTCCGCAGATGACGTGGAGCCGCGATCACGCCCGCAACGCCCTCGGCCATTACGACCCGGCGCACAACGCCATCGTGGTCAGTCGCGTCTTCGATCGCCCGCAGGTGCCGCGCTACGCGGTGGAATACATCGTCTATCACGAGATGCTGCACTTGAAACACCCGGTGCGGCTGCGCGGCAGCCGGCGATGCGTGCATCCGCCGCAGTTTCAGGTAGAGGAGAAGCAGTTTCCGCAGCTCGAAGAAGCCAAGCGCTTTCTGAAGACGTTGTGAACCGGTCAGGCTGCCAGCACGGTGACGTGTTCACCTTCGAACGAGCTCTTGAAGTGCGAAATGCGGGTCAACTCGGATGGCTCCGCTTCAATGCGGAACAACGGTGCCAGCGAGGTAGCGAACCGCATCTTGTGCGGCTGCTCGCCGGTCATGTAATCGCAATCGAGCCCGCCGGCCAGCGAACCGCGGGTGACCTCGTACAGAAGCGCAACTCCGGGCGAATACTGGGCCCACGCGCGATCGTAATAGATGGTATAGCAGCGGCGAATCAGCTCGTCGCGGAAGCTGACCAGGGCCGCCACCAGCGCGCCGGCAGTCTCCAGGGTAAAAATCTCGCAGCCCGCGTCGAGGGCGGCAGCGGCCACCATGAAGTCAATGCGCGAGCGCTCGGCAAACAGGTTGTGCGGAAGCTGCCCCAGTTGCTTCGACTTCAGTTCGTAGATATTGCGGACCAGCGCCGCGTCAGCGCCGTCGTGGGTCCGCAATTCCACACCGGCGCGGGTGAGCCGCCGCATCAGGCGCGCTGAGCGCGTGTGCCGGGAGACGAAATCGTCGGCGGTAACGTCGGCGTGGCGAACCGCAGGTGCATTGCAGAATGGAGAGGGAGCAAATCCGCTCCACTGCCACTGTTGCGCTCGTTCGCCGCGGAGCACGGTTAGCGACAGCGGGCGCTGCTCCGCGGCCACCTGCTGCCATGCCCGGCGCAGCACTTCCTCATCCCCGCAGGCCAGCACGTCGCGATAATCGAACAGGGCCTCACCCAGGAAGGAAATCCCTGCCGCTGTCACGCAGGCAGGAATGATGGCGGCGCCATTGCCGCTCTCCGCGTGGATGACCATCGGTTCGGCAACGCCGGAAAACATTCGTGCCGCCAGCAGGTTCCACCCTGGAGTTTGAAACATGGAATAGCCGCCGTCGCGGTACAGGCATTGCCATGCGCTGCGCAGCGCTTCTAGTTCATGGGCGGAACGGATAATTTTGATCCGCGTCATCTCGTGTTGGTTAGACGCAGAGCGGGAGGGGGCGGATGTAACGTCTATTTACGTCGCAACAGCGCGTTAAGGGAACTGAATACGAGCCAGAGCCAAAATCGTTGTTCTTGGCCGTGATTACCGGGCCGGGGTTTGGGAAAGGCGGTCGAAGGAGGTGTCGTCCTTGAGCTTGGCGCTGGGCTCGCTGCCGAAGCATTTTTCAGCAACGTACTCGCGCAATCGAGAGCGGTCCTCAAGGCTAATGTCAACAAACTCAAAGCAGATCTCGTGCGGACGAGTTCGCCGGATAAAGACCTGGGTCGGCAGCTTGCGCAATCCGATGAAGAGATCGAGGGTGGCTTCGGTCAGGCCTTGCGGATCGCGCACGGTGTTCCCGAACCCGCCGCCCAGGCTGATGTTGTGAATCTTCATGCTCGAGCTGCCGCTGGGCAACTCCAGCGAACCGACGAGATGGTTTTCGACCGAAACGCGCGCGTACTTCCTCTGCCGTATCCACCTTGGGTTGGCTTCGTTGGCCGGCCCCAGCACAAGTTCGCGCTCGGTAAGGCCGCTGGCGTGCAGAATGTTTCCTGCCGCTTCCGCATCAATGCGCTGCAGAGACTGCGCCGAGACGACCCGAATTTCCCGGGGCTGCTGCCAGGTAAGCAGCGTGCGCTCGGTGAGAAATTCGGTGAGCAGCGGGACGGCGGCCTTTTCCCCCAACCGGCCGAGGGCCTCGATGGCCTTCACCCGCAGGTACGGCAGATTGCGCGCCCGGCCCAAGCCCCGCGCCAGGTGCATCAACTTGGAGGCGGAGACCATGCCGGCCATGCCGATTTCGTCAACCGCGAGGGGAAGGACGAACGGATCGAGGTAGTCGAGGAAGTCCAGCAGGAGCGAGCCGCGCTCCGGGGTGCCGGCGGCAGAGATCTGTCGTAAGGCCGCGTCCTGTTCGGCGCGGGTCCATTTGCCCAGCCGCGCCGACAGTTGCGGGCGCAAGAAATCAGGATCGAGCATGGTCAGAATGCCGAGAGCGGCGATCGCATCCCGGGGCGAGCCGCGGTATAGCATCTCCCGCAAAGGTTCGATCGAAACCGGTCCTAGCACGCTCAGCACGCTGGCCAGCCGCAGGCCTTCGTCGCGCGTAGAACATCCGGCAAAGCGCTCGGCGATGCAGCGCGCCGCCGGATCCGGCAGTCGCGTCAGCACCTCGATCAACCCCTCGGGCGGCTTGGGCGGCTCAGAAGCAATCCGCACCATCTCGGGAACACGCTCATCCACGGATACACCGGCTCGAATCGACTTGGCCAGGGGAGCATTGCGCTTCTTCAGCTCCTCCAACAGGCACAGCCAATCATCGAGCGCGAGATAGTCGCTGGCGGCAATCGCTTCCTGCCCGAGTAGAACAAAGGATTCCTTGAGCGCCGGCGCCAGCTCGCCGGTGGTGTCGATAGCGAGCTTGTTGCCCACCAGATCCACGACCTCGCGGAGGTAATGAATTCGAGAATAGAGGTCAGCTAACTTGCCGACGCCCGCGGCCGTCTTGGCCCGCGCGGCGTGGTTTTCGCGGGTCAGGAAGTTGCAGTAGTTGCGCAGGACGTCACTGACAAGGTCCACCTCGGCGCGTTTCGCCAGCAGCGGCTGAACGAAGTTACGGATGATGACCGGCGGCAGCACCCAAGCGTCGCCCGACAGCAGCACCTTGCGGCGGGCCTCCTCGGGTACTCCTTGCCAGAACTTGTTGTCCAGGACATCAGCATGGCTTTCAACCGAGAGGCCGGCGCGGCCCATCTCCTCTTCGCGCGCGCGCAGCACCTTGCGTAGGTTTTCCAGCTCGGAATTCATGCGATCCAGCATCTGCTGGATGGCGGTGACATTGAGCCCTTGCGTCTTGTATTTGTCGCTGACGGCGCGCAGCGCCACGTGCTCTGCTACCTGCATCAACAACGCGCCGCGCATCTCCGCTGTCGGCTTCGCCGGCAGAAGTTTCTGAATCGCCTGTTGCAGGTTCGACGCCGATTTTCCTGGGGTCGCGGCCGGCACGGTCTTGCCGCCGGCAAAGCTGGTCAGCCACTGGATAACGCCGACTACCTCGGCTTCCTGGAAACCGCCACCGCCGCTGCCTTGGCCACCGCCGCCGCTTTGACCGGCTGCGCCGTGCGGACCGCCCTGACCCGTACCACCACCACCGACGCCTTGGGCGGGACGTCCACCACCAACCACTCCGCGTGCTGCGCCGCCCGGACGGCCTTGACCCGCAATACCACCGCCGGCGTGGCCGGGAAGTCCCCCGCCGCCGTGGCCACCTGCTGCGCCACCCGGACGGCCTTGACCCGCAATACCGCCGCCGACTCCACCTGCTGCGCCACCGGGACGGCCTTGACCCGCAATACCACCGTCGGCATCTGCGCTGGCTGGGAACTCGCCAGTTCCGGAAAAACCGCCTTCGCCGCCGGGACCCGAAAAACCGCCACCGCTGCCCTCGCCGTCCCGGTATCCGCCGCCTTGTCCGGAATAACCGCTACCATCGCCGCCGGCGCCAGGTGTACCTCCAGCCGGAAGCGGCGATTCGGTGGGAATGGCATCAATCAATTGCAAAAGTTTGTGCGGGTCGCTCAGCAGCACGCCCAGGTCAAGTCCGGTGCCCGGCGCTTCTCCCTCCCCGCCGCCACTGCCCGGGACACCGGTGCCCGGTTGCGCTTGCGCCAACGAAGCCGTATCGAGGACTCGGAACTCGACGACCTTGATGTTTCCGATCGTCTTGCCCAATTCCGGCTGAAGCTTGGAGAGGACATCGACGGGCTTTCCGGTCGAGCAGATCTGAATGAATTCGGTGAATTCTTCCACGGTGACTCGCGGATCGAAATCAAGGCGACCGATATTGGCGGTAGCGAAAAAGGCAACCAGGCTTTTTTCCGCGGCTCCGGCTGCCGTCGGCGTGTTTTCCACCATGATCCGATCACGCCCAACCACGAGCACGAGTTTGCGTTCCGCCAGCGCTTTCCTCAGGTCTTTCCAGGTGAGGTCCAGTTGGGCCGCGCAGCGGTTGTGTTTTAAACCGTAAAGGCCGGCCTGCTTGAGCAGAACATTGCAACTGCGCACGAAACTGCGAGCGGCGGCGATTCGATCGCTGTGGGCCATAAAAACGCTAGAAAAGCGTGTCTCCCCACGGCAAGCATAGGACTTCGCCCGTAAACCCTCAAAGTTACGAAGGTTTCCGGGTGTTGATAAATAGGTTGCGCCCGCAGGCGGGGCAGAATCCATCCCGCTTCGGGAGGGCTGAGTCCGTCGTGATCGGCGACATGAATTCCGCCGCTACACAAAAACGGTCAGGGGCAGGAGGCGTGGGCGTTCAATAGTCTGCCCCCGAACGGCGCCTGGGAGGGGACCGGGGCCCATTTCCCGCTCGCGGCGTGGTTTTCCCCTGTGAGCGCGGTCACAAGCCGCTGTGACGCTTCGCGTTGACCCTCGCCGCCGGCGGGACTATGATTTTTAATGTTGAAAATGAATTTCAATTTCATATTCGGGATGCCCGTTTCCCATGCTTGAAGCCCTCGTTGTCACCTTGCGCGAAGGGGTCGAGGCCGCCCTGATCGTCGGCATTACCCTCGCCTATATCAACAAGATCGGCCGGCCCGACCTGAGGAAGGCCGTTTTTGCCGCCCTGGGCGCCGCCGCGGCCGGCAGTGTCGCGGCCGCCATCGCTTTGTCCCGCCTTAACTTCAACCAGGACATCTTTGAAGGCTGGGTGATGCTGGTGGCCGCCGTATTTGTCGTCACCATGATCATCTTCATGATGCGCACCGGCCGCCGTCTGAAGGGCGACATTGAAGGCAAAGTTGGCGCCATGGCCGCCCGCAGCTCCCGCCTCGGCCTGTTCGCCTTCGTCTTCCTGATGGTGTTGCGCGAAGGCGTGGAGACGGTGCTGATTCTCTCCGCGGTCACGCTCAACAGCACCGAACTGATGAGCTTCCTGGGAACGCTGCTCGGGGTGGCCCTGGCGGTAGTGTTCGGCGTGACCTTCGTCAAAGGAAGCGTGCGCGTCAACCTGCAGAAATTTTTCCGGGTCACCACCGTCATTCTCTTCTTTGTCGCCTTCCAGCTGGTGATCTCGGGGCTGCACGAGCTGTCGGAAAACGGGGTGCTGCCCTCCAGCAAGCGCGAGATGGCGCTGATCGGACCCATCGTGCGTAACGACCTGTTCTTCTTCATCACCATCCTGGCGTTAGCCGGGATGATGGTCCTTTTCGAATACCGCCGCCGCCAGACGAATGTTCCCGCGACCGCTTCCAGCGCCGAGCGCCGCAAGGTGGAATGGACGGCGCGCCGCGAGCGCATGTGGGCGACCGCGGTGTATGCCAGCTCGTTCGTGTTCATCATGCTGATCACGGCGCAATTCATCTATGCCAAGAGCGCCAGTGCGCTTTCGCCGGCGACGGAAGTGTCGATCACGCAGGGAGAGGCACGCATTCCGCTGGCGCAAGTCAATGACGGCGACCTGCATCGCTACGTCGCGCACGTCAATGGCAATGAGGTCCGCTTCTTTCTGCTGCGCAAGCCGGACGGAAAAATCGCGACCGTGCTCGACACCTGCGAGATCTGCGGCCCGGTCGGCTTTTACAAGAGCGGCGGCAACCTGATTTGCAAAAACTGCGCGGCGCCCATCAATCCGCAGTCGGTGGGCCAGCCGGGCGGGTGCAACCCGGTGCCGCTGAAGGCCACGACCACCGGCGATTCGGTGGTGATTGCCGAGGCCGACTTGGCCGCTAGCGCCAAGTACTTCAAACAGTGACGCCATGTTCTTTCGCCTGCTCTATCAATCGTTCCTTCGCCAGCGGCGGCGCAAGCTGCTCGCCGGGATCGCCATCACGCTCGGCGTCTCGGTGGCGACGGCAATGATTGCGGTGGCCACTGACATCGGCGACAAGATCAACCGCGAGTTGCGCACCTATGGCGCCAACCTAGTCGTCACCTCCGACGAAGACACCCTCGACGTCGAAATCGGCGGTGTCAATCTGAAGCCCGCCAGCTCGGGCGCCTACCTCGAGGAAAGCGCTCTGCCCGGCATCAACAACATGTTCTGGCGGCACAACATCGTTGGTTTTTCACCCATGCTGACGGTGCCGGTGACCATCCAGAACGGCCCCGCCGTGCTACCGGCGCAATTGTTGGGAACCTACTTCTCCAAGCAGCTGACCAACGGCAAAGACACATTCACCACCGGGGTGCGCATCACCCAGCCCTGGTGGAAGGTCCGAGGAGCATGGCCGAGCGACAGTTCCGACGACGTTTTGCTCGGCGAGCGCCTGGCACAGCAACTGGGAAGCAAGGTCGGCGATGAGGTCCAGGCGGCGGGACGCAAGTTGCATGTCGCCGGCATCCTTTCCTCCGACGGCGTCGAGGACAGCCAGATGGTCGCTCCGCTGGCGCTGGCGCAACAGATTCTCGGCCGGCCCGGCGCGGTTCGCCGCGTGCTGGTCAGCGCCATGACCAAGCCGGAAGACGCGCTGGCCCGCCGCGATCCCAAGACCATGTCGCCGGAAGTTTTCGACCGCTGGTACTGCTCGCCCTACGTAAGCTCCATCGCCTACCAGTTGCAGGAGACCATCCCGCACTCCCACGCCGAGCAGATCCGCCAGGTGGCGCAGAACGAAGGTACGGTGCTGCAGAAAATCAAGGGCCTGATGCTGCTGGTCACGCTGGCGGCGCTGCTGGCGTCGGCGCTGGCGGTATCGGCGGCCATGGCGACCGCCATCTTCGAGCGTCGCGGCGAAGTGGGACTGATGAAGGCCCTGGGCGCGGGAAACTCCGCGGTGGCGACTCTGTTCTTCGCCGAAGCCGCGCTGCTGGCGGTGATCGGCGGCGCCGCGGGATATGGTTTCGGCAACCTGATGGCGCGCCAGATCGGACGCTGGGTTTTCAATTCCAGCATTGCCGTCCAGCCTGTGCTCTTCCCGGTCGTGATCGCGCTGGCGATTTTGGTGACTTTCGCCGGCAGCGCCGCATCCATCCGCAAGGCCATGCAGTTCGACCCTGTGATGGTGCTGCGAGGTGACGCATGAAGCAGCGTACCGGCAGCCGCAACCCGATGTTCTTCCGCATGCTGATGCGGGCGACCATGGTCAAGCCCGGCCGCGTGATCTCTGCCCTGGTTGCGGTCGTCGTGGCTGCTTCCGTCGCCACCGCCATGATGAACCTCTACGTCGACGTGCAGGCCAAGCTACGCAAGGAATTCCGCAGCTATGGCGCCAACGTGGTGGTGGTTGCGCGCGAAGGCCAGACCCTTCCGGTTGACGCACTCTCGCGCGTGGAGAGCGTGATCGGCAATTCCGGCCTGGCGGTTCCCTTCGCCTTCGCGGTTACACGCACCGACACCGGCGCCCCGATCGTGGTCGCCGGAACCGACATGGAGCGGGTGCGCAAGTTGAACTCCTGGTGGTCGGTGACTGCCTGGCCGAGCGCGGCCCACTCGGCGCTGTTGGGAACGCGCGCAGCTTCTGTTGTTTCACCAGGACGCAAGCCATTTAATATCAACTTTGAAGGGCGAAAGCTTCAACTAATGCCTGCAGGAATACTGCGCACCGGAGCGGCCGAGGACAGCCGCATCTATCTTGACCTGAAAGAGTTCACCGCCTGGACCGGGGTGCCGGCTTCGACGATTGAGATCGGTGTCAACGGCACGCCGGCGGAAATCAACGCCGTCATCGGCCAACTTGCGAATGCCTTGCCGGCGGCGGAGGTGAAGCCGGTTCGGCAGATCGTGGAAGGCGAAGCCCGCGTCCTGGGCAAGACGCGCGCCGCGCTGCTGGCTGCGGTTGCCATGATCATCCTCACGGCCGCGCTCTGCGTGCTGGCGACGCTCACGGCCTGGGTACTGGACCGCCGCCGCGATTTTGCCATCATGAAAGCTTTGGGTGCGTCCGAGCGCGTGGTGAACGGCTTCTTCGCCGCCGAGGCGGCCGCGCTCGGCGCTGCCGGAGCGGTTCTAGGATTTGCCATCGGCATCGGCGTGGCGGCATGGATCGGGCGGGTGAATTTTCATGCCGCCGTGGTCCCGCGCTTCGCCGTGTTCCCTGCCGTGTTCGCCGGCAGCGTGGCCCTGGCCTTGATCTCGGCCGTGCTCCCCATCAGCCTGTTGCGGCGGGTGCAGCCTGCTACCATACTGAGGGGTGAGTGAGATGATCCGCCTGGTCAATGTATCCCGCGAGTATCCGGCCAAGGCCGACGCCAATGGCGGCGTCATCAAGGCGCTGGACAACGTGACGCTCACCGTCGCGCCCGGCGAGTGGCTGGCCATGATGGGACCCTCGGGCTCCGGGAAATCCACGCTGGTCAACCTCATCGGCTGCCTGGATCGTCCTTCCTCCGGCGAAATCTGGCTCGACGGCGAGAATGTTGCCGCGCTTTCCAGCTCGCAGCTCAACCGCGTGCGCGCGGAGAAGATCGGTTTCGTCTTCCAGCAGTTTCACCTGATCCCGTATCTCACCGCGCTGGAAAACGTGCTGTTGGCGCAATACTTCCACAGCATGACCGACGAGCCGGAAGCGCTCAACGCGCTGGAGCGCGTCGGGTTGCGCGACCGCGCGCATCATCTTCCGGCGCATCTTTCCGGCGGCGAGCAGCAGCGCGTCTGCATTGCGCGCGCGCTGATCAACGATCCCAAGATCGTTCTCGCCGACGAGCCCACCGGCAACCTGGACGCGCAGAACGAGGAAATCGTCATGCGCCTGCTACGCGAACTGCACCAGCAGGGACGCACCATCGTCATGGTGACGCACGATCCGGTGGTGGCGCGCATGGCGGACCGCCGCATCGAGCTGCATCACGGAAAAATTTCCACGATCGAAACCTTTGTCCTGCGCGATGAAGAGCAGATTGACGAAATCCTCGAGGAAATCTGGGTGCTCCAGGAGCACGGCGAGATGGCTGAACTGGGGCGCATGGAAGTGCACGGACCGGGCGCGCTGCCGCCGTCGCTCGCCCTGGAACGCATGGTCGAGCTGGACCTGGTGACCTCGGCGCCGCATCCCCCGGAGCCGCACGGCCATAAGCACGTGGTCAATCCCTGCCACGACGCCATGGTCTACAGCGGGGAAATTCCCGCTGACGGCAGCCTGATGATCGAATTCACCGAGCGCGGACGCAAGCGCGCGGCCGATGTCATCCGCCGCCACCGACTGGCCGAGCAGCTGTTTACGACCAGCCTGGGCATGGTCAACGAAGAGGAGATCGAGGAGCAGGCGTGCAAGTTCGAGCACATCCTCTCGCCCGAGGCGACGGAAAAAATCTGCGCTTTCCTGGGCCACCCGAAGACTTGCCCGCACGGCGCGCCGATTCCTCCCGGCGAGTGCTGCACCCGTCCTCCATCGGAAAACATGAAGCGCCTGTTTGCCCACGGGCGCCCAAAATAAGGCGCTGCTTTGAATTCGCAGGTGCATGGTTCGGCACGGCTGAAGCCGTGCCCTTACCGCTATGCGGGCAATTCCGGATTGTCCCGTACTTGAGTCCTTGACCGGGGCATGACCCCCGTTTGACCGCCCGCTTTCCGCGCCTTATATTCAATAGGTTGTCGCCACACGCCGGCGCAGTTCTGAAGCACGGTCGCCAGGTGAAGCGATCGGCCTTGTGTCTTGCGCCCCCAAGTGATCATGAGCCCAACCGAAACCAATTCCGCTACCCGCCGCGAAATCCAGGTGGAGATCCCTGCCGAGGTCGTCTCCCGCGAAACCGAAAACGTAATTCAGAAGATGCAGAAGGTAGCGCGGCTGCCCGGCTTCCGCGCCGGCAAGGTGCCCTCCACCGTCATCCGGCAGCGCTTCGCCGAGGAAATCAAGAGCGAAGTCGTGGAGTCGCTGGTTCCCCGCTACTTCCACCAGGAAGCCGAGAAACAGAAGCTGGTGCCGGTGTCGCAACCTCGCGTGACCGATCTGCACCTGGAAAGCGGCGAGCCGATGCGCTTCAAGGCCGCCTTCGAAGTGCTCCCTGAAATCGAGGTTTCGGGTTACCACGAACTGCGCGTCGACAAGCCGGACACGGCGGTGACCGAGCAGGAGATCGAGGAGTCGCTCAACCGGATCCGCGAGCAGCAGGCGACCTACACCCCGATTGAAGGCCGCGCTATCGAGAGCGGCGACTATGCCCAGGTCTCGCTGGAGGGAATACCGAAGGCCTCAGCCGGCACCTCGGATGAAGTGGCCGGCGGAATCAATTCCGCCGCTACAGCAGCGGACAAGCCGGTGAAAGTGGACGACGTGATGGTGGAGGTCGGCGGCACCAACACCGTGCGCGAGTTCTCCGATAACCTGCGGGGCATGAAGCCGGGCGAGCAACGCACCTTTGAAGTCTCCTACCCGGCGGATTTTTCCGACCAGCGGCTGGCGGGCAAGATCTTCGAGTACACAATTTCCGTGAAGGCGATCAAGCAGAAACACTTGCCCGCGTTGAGCGACGAATTTGCCAAAGAACTGGGCGGCGAGATCAACAGCGTCGACGAGCTGAAGCAGAAGATCCGCGAAGGCTTGGAGCATGAGAAACTGCACACTGCCGAGCGTGAAGGCAAAGAAAAAATCCTGGAAGAGCTGGTCAAGCGGCACGAGTTCGAGGTGCCGGAGGCGCTGGTGGAGCGCCAGATCGATATCCGGCTGGAACGGGGGTTGCGGGCGCTGGCCGCGCAGGGCATGCGCTCCGAAGACATGAAGAAGATGGACTTCCATCGTCTTCGCGCCGGTCAAAAAGAGGCGGCGGTGCGCGAGGTGAAGGCTTCCCTGCTGCTGGACAAGATTGCCGAGGCGGAGAAGATCGACGTCAGCGACGAGGAAATTGACCACGAAGTGCAGGCCCTGGCGGCGCAGAGCAAAACGTCAGCAGAGGCGGTGCGGGCGCGTTTGACGCGTGAAGGGGCGCTGGATAGAATCCGAAATCGACTGCGCAACGACAAAGCTCTCGACTTTCTTTACCGCCGGTCGGCCTAGGCTGACCGTTTTTGGTCCTCCCCGAGAAGTTCACGGTCTTTTCGGGCCGCAGTGTAGGCGGGGACCAGGTTTGACACCGGCTGCGGCGCGCCCCGGCGCACCGGGCCCGGATGGAAGGAGCCATATTTCATGCTAGTTCCCATGGTGATCGAGCAAACCGGCCGCGGCGAGCGCGCGTACGACATTTACAGTCGGCTGTTGCGCGACAACATCATCTTCATCGGCACCCCGATTGACGACAACATCGCCAACCTGGTGATCGCGCAACTGCTGTTCCTGGCGGCGGAAGACCCGGAGAAGGATATCCAGCTGTACATCAACTCGCCGGGCGGTTCGATCACCTCGGGCATGGCGATCTACGACACCATGCAGTACATCAAGCCCGACGTGATGACGATCTGTATCGGGCAGGCGGCATCGATGGCGGCGGTGCTGCTGGCGGCGGGAGCGCCGAAGAAGCGGTTTGCCCTGCCCAACTCGCGGATCCTGATCCACCAGCCGCACATCATGGGCGGGCTGAGCGGGCAGGCCACCGACATCGACATCCACGCCCGGGAGATCCTGCGCATGCGCGAACTCCTGAACCAGATCATGGCCAAGCACACCGGCCAGAAGCTGGAAAAGGTGGAAAAAGACGTGGAGCGCGACTTCATCATGAATGCCGAGCAGGGCAAGGAATACGGCCTCATCGACGACATCATTTACCGGCCGCGCTGAGGCGGTAACCGCCGACACACCCCTGGGTGACTACGGTCACACTGCCTTGTGGCGCCATGGGGAGCAGAATAGTAAGCAGTTTGACCGTTGTTGTTGCCGGCTTTTGGAATTTCCCAAGGGAAACTGGCTTATACTCGCAGTGAAATCCCGGCTGGCAACGCGGTCAGGAGCACAAGGTGAAACCAAGGTCAGGCACAGAAGACACCCTACGCTGCTCGTTCTGCCATAAATCCCAGGATGCTGTCGCCAAGCTGATTTCCTCGCCGAGCGACTACCCGCGGGCCTACATCTGCGACGAGTGCGTCGCGGTCTGCAATTCCATCCTCGAAGACGATCGCAGCGAGACCCATGCGGCGGCGGCGCCTGACCACCTGCCCAAGCCCGCCGAGGTGAAATCGTTCCTCGACCAGTACGTCATCGGCCAGGAACAAACCAAAAAGAAGCTCGCGGTCGCGGTCTACAACCACTACAAGCGCATCCACATGAATCGCCAGCGCAACAGCGAAGTGGAACTGGCGAAATCCAACATCCTTCTGATCGGGCCGACCGGTACCGGCAAAACGCTGCTGGCGCAGACCCTGGCGCGCATGCTCGACGTGCCTTTCGCCATCGTGGACGCTACCACCCTGACCGAAGCTGGGTATGTCGGCGAGGACGTAGAGAACATTATCCTGAAGCTGCTGCAGGCAGCCGACGGCGATGTGGGCCGCGCCCAGACCGGCATTATCTACATCGACGAAGTGGACAAGATCGGCCGCAAGGACGAAAACCCCTCGATCACGCGTGACGTCAGCGGCGAGGGCGTGCAACAGGCGCTGCTGAAAATCCTGGAAGGCACCATCGCCAACGTGCCGCCGCAGGGCGGGCGCAAGCATCCGCACCAGGAGTTCACGCCCGTGGACACCACCAACATCCTGTTCATTTGCGGCGGGGCATTCGTGGGTTTGGAAAAAGTGGTATCGCGCCGCGTCGGCAAGAAGAGCCTGGGTTTCAAGAGCGACCCGCAGCAGGCGGAAGCGGCCCCGGCAGCGCGTCGCGATACGGCGCTCTTGCAGCAGGCGCAACCGCAGGACCTGATCCGCTTCGGGCTGATCCCTGAGTTCGTGGGACGCATGCCGGTGGTCGGCATCCTCGACGATCTTGACGAGTCCGCGCTGGTGGAAATCCTTACCAAGCCGCGCAACGCCATCAGCAAGCAATACCAGCGGCTGTTCGAATTTGAAAATGTGCGACTGAAGTTCACCGACGAGGCGCTGCATGCTATTGCGCGCGAAGCCCTGAACCGCAAGGTGGGCGCGCGCGGGCTACGCATGATCCTGGAAGAGCTGATGCTCGACCTGATGTATCACCTGCCCAGCCAGAAGCGGATCAAGGATTTCGAGGTCACGCGCGAGATGGTGGAAAAGCGCGACCTGGCAATCGCGCTGATGGAAAAAGCGGGATAACTGTTCGCCTCAATCGGAACATCTGGAAGGCGGGCCGCGCGCCCGCCTTTTCCTTTTTCAGCCAACCCGCGGTTTCATTCCTGCGTTCCCAGACGCAGGAGCGCCGCGAATCCCGGCATGGCCGAGCTGAGCGATCGACTGGAAAACGTGCTGAATGAAGCGCGCATGCTCCTGCTCGGCGGGCAGGTCTTGCTGGGCTTCACCTACCGGATCTGCTTTGAGCCGGCGTTCGACAGCATGGCGCGTAGCGTGCATCTGGTCGAAGTCACCGCGCTCGGCATCATGACGGCGGGCCTGGGATGGCTGATCACGCCGGCGGCCTACCATCGCATCGCCGAGCACGGATGCCAGACCGAGCGCGTGCACGCCTTCACTACTGCTGTGCTCGACTGGGGACTGCTTCCCTTCTGCGTGGGCCTGGGGCTCAGCTTCTATCCGGTCGCCATCGCCTTGCGCCTCCCCCACGCCGCCATTATTGCGCTGCTGGTATTCCTGCTCTCGGCGGGCAGCTGGTACGGCGCCGGCCTGCTGCGGCCCCGTTCGGAACGGCAGCGCCAGGTGCGCCCGAAATTGAGTGATGGTGAAAACGAGAAGTAAGGAGAGTCCGATCTCGAGCAGCGCATCAAGAAGGTGCTCATCGAGTGCCGGATGGCGCTGCCGGGAGCGCAGGCCTTCCTCGGCTTTCAGTTTGCGATCGTGTTCACGGAAAGTTTCGAGAAACTGCCCCGGTCGTCGCGACTGATCCACTTCGGCGCGCTGGTCTCGACCACGCTCGCCATCGTCCTGCTGATTGCGCCCGCGGCGTATCACCGCCTGGCCGAGGCCGGCCAGGACACCGAGCGGGTTCACACCACCGCCTCTCGCCTGCTGCTTGCGGCGCTGGTATTTCTGGCGCCGGGAATGGCGGGAGATTTGTACGTCGTGCTGGCCAAAGTGGTGGGCTCGCGAACGGTGGCGGTGGCGATGGCCGGAGGACTGCTGGCGGCGGTGTACGCGCTGTGGTTCCTGTTGAGCTGGGTGAAGCGCCGGTAGCGCTCAATGCGCGGACGCGGATGCGGTCCAGTTGCTGATCACCGACAGCGGGCCTCCTCCGTTCGGTGGAAGCGAATTGATCAGGAAGCGTTTGCCATCGGACGTG
>DASSIZ010000082.1 GCA_035691485.1 Terriglobales bacterium | reverse complement strand
GTGGAGGAGAGTTTCGCGCGTCTGCTGAAGACGTTGGCGGCTCTGCGGAACGGAAAGGAATGGCAAGATCCGGTCGAAGAGCTCAAGAAGGGCATGCGGGCCTATGTGGAGTTCGGACTGCGCAACCCCAATGACTACCGTTTTGCCTTCATGCTGAGGCCGCCTATGGAGAAGCGTCCTTACAAAGTGCATGGGGCGTTTGAGTCGCTCCGCTATATGGTGGGGCGTTGCGTGGGAGAGAAGCGTTTTCGGGCGGTGGATGTGGAAACCACAAGCCAGGCACTATGGGCATCCGTTCACGGGATCACGTCATTGCTGATACAGAGACCGGCATTCCCTTGGGTACCGAAGAAGGAGTTGATCGCCCAAATCATCGACACCGCTGTCGATAGCCTGCTCGCAGGAGTGCGTGCAACGGCGGACGCAGGAGAGCATCATGCACACGTCAGTCGACTATGAAAATCCGCACCTGAAAAAGTTGCCGCGCCAAGGCGGACCGGCCGCTCTGGCGGGGCCACGCTCCTGGCTCTGGTTGGCGACAGCGGCTGCACTGCTGCTGTTTTCCAATGGTGCGAATTCCCTTCCCCTCGCCGCGTGGCTGGCGCCGGTGTTTATGCTGCGATTTGTGCGTGGGCAAATTCTCAAGGTTGGGCTGCCTGTCGCTTACCTCCTGCTGGTCGCCGCGTTTACTTTTCAGTTCCGTGGAATGGTGCCAATCCCGGGAGTTGGGTACTACATCTTCCTCGTTGTGTCGGGCATCCCGCTAGTTTTGCCCTACATCATTGATCGGCTGCTGGCGCACAGGCTCCGTGGCCTCACGGCTTCACTTGTGTTTCCGACCGCATGGGCCGCGACCGAGTACGTCTGGTCGCGGGGGCCCTATGGGACGTGGGGATCGGTTGCATATTCGCAGTACGGCAACTTGGCGTTGCTCCAGATCCTCTCTGTAACCGGTTTGTGGGGCATAACATTCCTGATGGGTTGGTTTGCGGCGGTGTGCAACTGGCTATGGGAAGAAGGACTCGATTCCAAGCGAGCGCGTGCAGGTGCATGGCTTTGCGCCGGAGCGATTGCCTCAGTGATGCTGCTGGGCGGCGCCCGCATGGCACTGTTTCCACCGTCTTCTCCGACCGTGCGAGTGGCATCGATTTCCAACAGGAAAATAGAGCCGGAGCTCAGCAATGCAGTTTCAAAGCGATTGTTTGCAGGCCAAGCGACAAGCGACGATATGGACTCGATCCAGCGTTGGGCTACGGCCATGGACAACGACCTACTGTCGCGAGCGGAACGGGAGATGCAAGCGGGTTCCAGGATTGTATTCTGGGGCGAAGCCAACGCGCCGGTATTGAAGGAAGATGAAACGGCCTTTGTCGCACGCGGCAGAGACATGGCAACCAAGTACCATGTTTATTTTGGCATGTCACTCGGCGTTCTGAACCGCGGAAGGGCGCCGTCGCTAGGGAACAAGCTGGTTTTGATCCAGCCCAGCGGGCAGGTGGCTTGGGAGTACAACAAGGCGCGCCCAGTACCGGGCCCGGAGGCTGCACTCCAAGTGCGGGGGGATGGCAAGCTTCGAGCTTTGGATACGCCCTACGGACGGGTGAGTTCGATCATCTGCTTCGACGGGGATTTTCCGCAATTGCTGGCCCAGGCGGGAGCTTTGCGGACCGACGTGATGCTCGATCCCTCGAATGATTGGCGGGCAATTGACCCGTGGCACACACAGATGGCGAGCTTCCGCGCCATCGAACAAGGCTTCAACCTGATTCGGCAGACGAGCCAGGGACTCTCGGCCGCATTCGACTATCAGGGTCGACGGTTAGCCGCGATGGATCACTACCAGACTACAGACTACGCGATGGTTTCACAGGTTCCGACGAGAGGCGTACGGACGATCTACACGCGGCTTGGAGACTGGTTTGCCTGGCTCTGCCTGGTAGGATTGGCTTGCCTGACGGTCCTGTCGTTGCGCAAGAAGCGTGCCTGACCTGAGACGCGAGCGACACCGGCCCTTTTGCCATGTATTTAGCCTACACGGTTGCCCGCAAGTGGACGTGGCCGCCAGGAACTCTGAGATCCAAGAGGAAATCGCTGCGCGGTTAGAAGCTTGATGGCTGTGTACGCACGACCGAAATCGGCCGTATCTAAATGAAAAGAAATGGTCGGCCCTAGCAGACGATTTTCGAACCGTCATGCTGGGCGAGAGCAGTTTCGAACCAGCGATTTCAGCGGTTTAAGACTGAATTAAATCCAATGGTCACACTGGAGTAGACGATTTTCGAACTGGGCAAGATGCTTGACTTCCGGTTTGGCGATTCGGGAGCCAGCCCCAATCCGACGGCCAGGCATGAAGGTGAAGTCGCGCCGATCGCGGCGGAAGCACCGGCTGAGCTCGATTGCCTACGGAGCGCTATGCCCCGTACACTGCAGCACGCCCAGATAGGCGCTCCACGGACCGACTGCGCCACGATACTGGTGGGCCATCACGCGGGAGAGTTGATGCACATGAGTGAGGTCGTGAACGGCCCAGGTCGCCAGAAGTTCCGATAGCGTCACCACTCCCAGCGCTGGATGCCTTCCTCGCCGGGGCAAGTCTTCCTGCTGTAAATTCAGTGCCTGCAGCGCAGCTAGATTCTCCCTTCGCAGGAAGGCGAAATCGTCCAAGAGCTGCTCCAGTGACTTGTCTTGATTCTCTTTCAACTGCGCAAAGCGGTCGAAGGGATCAAATGGCCGCGCTTCGCCGTTCTCCAGAATGATCCGCACGCGCGGCATCCAGTCGGTGCGCTCCCCGAAAATCAGGTGGCCCACGATGTCAAACGCGCTCCAGGTATCTTTTCCTTCGTTGCAGCGCACCCAGATGTTGGGCAGGCCGCGCAACAGCGCATTTAGGGTTGTGGGAGTGCGGCTGAGAACTGCGATGGCCTCGGCCAGGCTGAATTCTGTCAAGCTTGCCATGCCTACGTAGATGCATGCCCGTTTTCATGGCTTCATCCTTTCATCTCTGGGAATGGGTGTGCTCGTAGGCTGCTGAAGCTGAAGGCCAAAAAAGATGGTCGGGGAGAGAGGATTTGAACCTCCGACCCCCTGGTCCCGAACCAGGTGCTCTACCAGGCTGAGCCACTCCCCGACGTGCGCGATCGCTGCGGTGTCCAATCGGCGCGGGCGCGCTATCACCGCAGTCGCATTATAGCAAACGATGACATCAAATCGGTCGGGGGATTTGGCGGGTCGAACCTGCACCGCGCGCCCTGTGCCGAGTCATTGCGGACCTTATATCGCTCGAACCGCTGGCGCCGCGCCACCTCGCGCAACCCGATTCGATTCTCCTCGCGCTGTGCTCTTCGTGAATCTCGGTTTGCATGAACCTGCCAGGTCAATTCCGGACGCCGTCGGCCTTTCCTTGCCGGTCGCGCCGCATCCAGTGCAGCACGTTCTCGGCTGACTTGTCAGGCGGAAAAACCGGGTAGAACACCTTTACGATCTTCCCGTGGTCGAGCACCATCACCAGCCGCTTCAGTAAAACCTGGTTTGCAACTTCGAACATGGGCAGGCCGAGCGCGTACGCCAGCCGCAGTTCGGAATCGCTGAGCACCGGAAACAGCACGCCCAGCCGGCGCGTCATTTCTTTCTGATACTCCGTCGTCTGCGTGCTCAAGCCATAGATACGGCAATGCAGCGCCGCGAATTCCGCGTGCAGGTCGCGAAATCCGCAGGTTTGCGGCGTACACCCGCGCGCCCCAGGAATGTTGTCCCAGTCCTCCACCAGCGGAGCTTCGCCCGGACGCCCGGTGCGCGGATACACAAACACGACCGCGCGTCCCGGCACTCTCGATAAATCCACGTTACCGCCCGTCGTTGCCGGCAGCGCAATCGATGGAAACGCCATGCCCACCAGGTGATCGCATGCGCCGTCGTCTTCCGGCTTCGGCAACCCGTCCGGCAAGCCCATGAAATCCTGCTCTCCCACTACTTGATCACTCCGCGTTCCGACGCTTCGATGAACCGGAGCAGCATCTCGACATCTTCTCCCACATCACCTTCGCCGCGCAGCCGCTCGATCGCCTGCGACGTGTTCAGCTTTGACGCCAGCAGCACTTTGTATGCGTGATGCAGTTTGCGCAAGCGATCGTCGCTGAAGCCTCGCCGTTTCAGTCCGACGGAATTGAGCCCATACGCCCGGTTGTCTCGCGCCGCGCTGGTCTTGGAAAACGGCAGCACGTCCTGCGTGATGGTGGTTCCGCCGCCGATGTAGCTGTGCGCCCCTATCCTCACGAACTGATGCACCGGGCAGAGCGCTCCCACCACCGCCCACGGCTCCACGATCACGTGGCCCGCCAGCGTCGCCGCGTTCACCAGCATGGCATGATCGCCGATCACGCAATCGTGGCCGATATGCGTGTACGCCATAATAAGGATGCCGTTGCCGATTCGCGTCACCCCGCCGCCTTTTGCGGTCCCCCGGTTGATGGTCACGCACTCGCGAATGGTGTTGTCGTCGCCCATCTCCAGCCAGGTCGGCTCGCCTTTGTACGTCAGGTCCTGCGGATCGATGCCGACCGCCGCGAACGGAAAAATACGATTGTTGCGTCCCATGCGCGTCGGCCCATGCAGCACCACGTGCGCGATCAACTCGCAGCTCTCTCCCATCTCCACCTGCGGCCCGACAATGCAATAAGGACCGATGCGGCAGGATTCGGGAATCCTCGCGCTGGAATCGACAATGGCAGTGGAGTGGATCAAGGAAGTTAGGTTCGAGCTTTCAATTGATGCCGCGCGCGATTCGCGATCACGCGGGATCCTCGCCCTCCGCCGGCTCGATGCTGCCGGCTCGCGGTACCAGCCGGCAGCTCACGATGGCCTCGCAGACACGCTTGTCGCCCACGAAGATGTTCCCTTCCATGCGCACCGCATTGCGCCGCCACGCCAGCACGGTTACCTCGATCCGCAACTGGTCTCCCGGCACCACCGGACGCCGGAAGCGCGCCCGCTCGATCCCGGAAAACACCATCAGGCTCTGCTCCCGGTCCGCGATCTCGGTCAGCAGCAGCGCGCCGCCCGCCTGCGCGATTGCCTCCACCATCAGCACTCCCGGCATAATTGGATAGCCGGGGAAATGTCCCTGGAAGAAGGGCTCGTTGATGGTTACGTTCTTGAGCGCGACAATGCGCTCCTTGCGCGTCAAATCCACTACCCGATCGATCAGCAGAAACGGGTAGCGATGCGGCAAAATGCGCTGGATTTCTTCGATGCCCAGCGTCGTTTTTGGTTCCCTCGTTGCTTCTGTGTCCATGATTGCACGGTGAATCAGGCATTATAGCGAAAGCATGACTGCCGCCAAGAAACTTCCACTGCTTGCAGCGCTCGAACGCCGTCGTGGCGAAATGGTGCGGACCATCCGCCACCTGGTCGAGCAGGAATCTCCCAGCTTCAACAAACCCGCGGTGGACCTGTTTGCGCAATCTCTGGCAAAGACATTTGCCGGCATTGGCGCGCGTGTCCGACTCCACCCCACGCGGGAATTTGGAGAACACCTGCAGGCCGACTTTGCCGCCGACAGCCGTGCCCAGCCCGTCCTTCTCCTCGGGCACATGGACACCGTCTGGGACGTCGGCACGCTCAAGATGATGCCGGCGCGCGAACGCAATGGCCGCCTCTACGGTCCCGGCGTTTACGACATGAAGGCCGGCATCGCGCAAATGATCTTCGCCGTGGACGCCCTCCAGCAGCTTCTCGGCGCCCTTCCCCGTCCCGTGACTGTCCTCCTGGTCAGCGACGAAGAAGTGAAGTCCGCCTCATCGCGCGCTCTGCTTACCAGGCTGGCCAAGCAATCGGCCGCCGTTTTCGTGCTTGAGCCGTCTGCGGGAGTGAAAGGCTCGCTCAAGACCGCGCGCAAGGGCGTCGGCGAATACCAGGTCAAGGTGACTGGAATCTCGTCGCACGCCGGCCTCGACCCCCAGAACGGCCACAGCGCGATCATCGAGCTTGCGCGTCAGATCGAGCGCATCGCCGCCTTCACCGACATGAAACGTGGAATCACCGTGAATCCCGGCATCATCCGCGGTGGCACGCGCACCAACGTGGTCGCCGCCCAAGCCGAGGTTGAAGTGGACGCGCGCATTGCCCGCCTGGCAGACGCGCAGCGCCTCGAGCGCAAGTTCCGCGGCTTGCGCCCATTCGACAAGGCCTGTCGCTTGCAAGTCACTGGCGGCATCAACCGGCCGCCGCTGGAACGCACGCCGAAGGTGGTCGCTCTGTTTCGCCACGCACAGGCTGCCGCCCGCGAACTCGGCTTTGAAGTTGGCGAAGCTTCCGTAGGCGGCGGTTCCGACGGCAATTTCACCGCCGCGCTCGGCATCCCCACGCTCGATGGACTCGGCGCGGTCGGCGAAGGCGCCCACGCCATCAATGAGTCCATCGTGATCTCCGAACTTCCGCGCCGGACCGCGCTGCTGGCGCGGCTCATCGAGATTGTGTGAGGCCTGGGATTTCGGAACGCGGAATTTATTCCGCCGGCCGCGGCCCGGTTCGCCGCATCTTCCACAGCATCTGTCGCAGCATCCCCAGCCACACCTCGGCATCGTCTGCTTCAATCCGCAAACGGCGAACCAGGCGCCGTATTTTTTCTTCCGTCGCCAAAGACGCTCGTGGTTTCAGGTAGCCGCTGGCACGCAGCGACTCCAGCAGCAATTCCGTGATCCGCTCCACCTCACCTGCGGCCGCAGTTTCCGGCTTGCTGGTGTCCCGCGCGGTCGTCTTTTCGCGCGCAAGTTCGTAGAGACAGACGGCGACCGCCTGTCCCAGGTTCATCGAGGGCTGCCTCTCGCCTGTCGGAATCCGCAGCATCCAGTGGCAGTGGCTGAGGTCCGATGTTGAGAGTCCAACCTTCTCCGAGCCAAACAGGATCGCCACCGGGCCTGATGAGAGTTGCTTTTTGATCAGGCGCGCTCCGGCGTCCAGGCGCCTGAGGGGGTGCTGTGCTTCGCGGCTGCGCATCGCGCTCGTGCCCACTACCAACGCACAATCGGCCACCGCGTCCGCCACGCTCTCAAATCGTTCCGCCTTCGCCAGGATCTCGCCGGCGCCCACCGCCGAGCGCGCTTCGCGAAAGGACGGCTCGTAGGGATTCACCACTCTCAGTCGATGAAAGCCAAAATTAGCCATGGCCCGCGCCGCCGCCCCAATGTTCAGAGGATTGCGAGTTGCGATCAGCACGACGCACACACGCTCGAGTTCTGCGGACCTGGCCAAGGCTGCCATTCTATGACCTGAATGCCGCCGCTGGTGCTCCACATTTGCGCTTGGCAAATGTGGGTCTGCGGAACACTAACGGCGCGCCACTCCAGCCCGGGCGTAGCGGAGCCGGCACAATTCCAGCCCACGGCGTGAGCCGTGGGTCAGCTTCCCCAAAAATTCCCCAGACCCTTCCGGCGGCACGCTGTTCCGCGAGGGCGTGAGCCCGAGCTGCGCACCCGCCGAAACCAGCCTCCATGGCTGCTTTCGGCCGATACCTGCAGCAACTCGCGGCGGCTTCTCCGGAATCTAAGCGAGAATGACCGCCTCCCTCGAGCTCGGTCGGACTCTGAAGCGCAAGAACGCCCTCACCGCCATTGCATGCGGCGCGCTTCCCGGATTGATTGCCAGCGCTTTCATTCGTATGTCAACTCGGGGATGGCTGCTGGGCATTCTCATCGGCCTTCTTTGGTCGAATGCCTTCGAGTACTTCTATCATCGCTACCTTTTGCATTGGCCGAACACCTCCTTCGGCAAAGGCCATCTCATGCACCACCTCACTGTCGGCACGCCGCAGGAACCCGAGCACGTCACCTTCGGCAGTTCGCCGCTATTGGTCGCCGCGCTTTTTGCCATCAACGGGGTATTTGCGTTGCTATTCGATTGGCGATGGAAGCTCGGGTTCGCGCCGGGAATACTTGTCGGCTTCAGCCTGTACATGGTCCTGGTCGAGGAGATCCATTGGCGCGTGCACCTGGGCGGGAAGCTGCCGGGATTGTGGTGGGTTCGCGAGTATCACATGGCCCACCACGATATTCCCAGCGGACGCTACAACGTTTTCTTTCCCGTCTTTGATTTCCTTTTCGGCAACATACGTCCGGCGGCGGAGTCCACGCACGCGGCGGCCATGGCGCGATCGATTACACTCGCCGCCGGCCAGTCCGAAAGCAACTTCTTCACCACGACGCAATTTATTCTCTGGCTTTGGCTGCTTGCCATGAGTATCTGCGCGCGCTACTTCTGGACCGGCAGGCTCAAGGCCTGAGACCGCCCGCGCGCGTGCTCAAACGGCGCCGCAACAATGCGAGCGCGCTTGCCCCTAAGCGCGAGCGCTGCGACAACACTAACGCTCGTACACCACGACTTCGTACCCGTCCGCCTCGGAGCGCATCGCCTCACCCCAGCCGCTTACGTCGACATCCCGCGCTGCCGGCGCGCCGAACCCGGCGAGCACCATGACGCGAGCCTTTTCCCGCGGCACCTGCAGAACCAGGCTGCCGTCGCGCCACTGCGCCGCGCAGGTGCGCTCACCCGCAATGATGAGGCGCTTGCGCAACTCGATCAGGCGCCGATACCACTCCAGCATCTCGGCACATTCGCCTCGGCGATCGGAACCGCCATCGACCTTCCACTTCAACTTCGATCGCTCCAGTGTCTGAGGATCCTGCGGATCCGGTACGTCGATCCAATCGAACTCCACGAATTCCTTCCGCCGGCCCTCGCGTACCGCCTGCTGTAGCGCCGGGTCTCCATAGTCACTGAAGAATTGGAACGGCGCATCCTCGTCATATTCCTGGCCCATGAACAGCAGGGGCGTATGCGGCGCAAGCAGAAGCAGTGCGGCGGCGAGCTTGCGCGCGCCGCGCGGCGCCAGCGAAGTCAGGCGTTCGCCACGGGCGCGGTTTCCGATCTGGTCGTGGTTCTGCGTCGCGATCACGTGCCGGTACAACGGCAACCCTTGCGCGCTGGTTCCTCGCGGTCTGCCGCCCCAGAAATTGAACGGCTCGCCCTGGAAACCGAAGCCTTCTTCCAGCGCGCGGGCCAATTGATCACCTCGTCCGAAGTCCTGGTAATATCCCTCGCGCTCAGGAGTGAGCAGTGTGTGCAGCGCGTGATGGAAATCGTCACTCCAGACAGCGTCTACGCCGAATCCCTGCGGCGGAGGCAGCAGGTAGCGCGCGTCATTCTCGTCTGTCTCGCAGATGACGCACACCCGGCGTCCCAACTCGCGTCCGAGCGCATGCACGCTCTCGGCGATTTCCTGCACAATGTGTTTCGCTGATTCGTCGCGAATCGTTTGCGTCGCGTCCAGCCGCAGGCCGTCGAGGTGGTACTCGCGCACCCAATACAGCGCGTTATCGACGAAGTACTGCCGCACCGGCGCCGCGTCTGCGTCGTCATAATTGATGGCGTCGCCCCACGGCGTGTGATGACGCGCGGTGTAGTACGGCCCGAACTGCGCAAGGTAATTTCCCTCCGGACCCAGGTGGTTGTAAACCACGTCGAGCATGACTGCCATCCCGGCGCGGTGCGCCGCATCCACCAGCCGCTTCAGGCCTTCGGGCCCGCCGTAGCTGGCTTGCACGGCGTAGGGCGACGCGCCGTCGTACCCCCAATTGCGCGTGCCCGGAAACGCCGCCACCGGCATGATTTCCAGCACCGAAACGCCCAGCGACGCCAGGTAATCCAGCCGCCCAATGACGCCGTCGAACGTGCCGGATGGAGTGAAAGCGCCGACGTGCAGCTCATAGATGATGGAATCGCGCAGCTCGAGGCCGCGCCAGTGATCGTCGGTCCAGCGAAAAGCATCGGCGTCGACAATTTCAGTGGGGCCGTGCACGCCTTCCGGCAGGAGGCGCGAGACCGGGTCTGGCAGCGGCTTCCCGCCATCCACGATGTAGAAATAGCGGTCGCCGGCGCGTGCCGGGATGGTGGCGTTGAAGACGCCACTGTCTTCGCGCTGCATGGTGTAGTCACCGCCGCCGACCAGCCGCAGCGTGACTTGGCGGGCGCGCGGCGCCCACACGCGGAACTGACAGGCGTCGCCGCGGAGGGTGGCGCCCTGCCTCATTTGTGGTGCGAACACCGGGAGCACGCTCGTTACAGACGTACCGAAACGGATTAAGGATGCATTTCAATGTGAGATGTTGGCGGAGTTTGGCACGGACGTTCTACGTAGAACATTGTGGAAAACGTGTTTATTTGCGAGGCGGCATTCCACAATGGGAAGCAACTCGCGTGGGAGAACAGGGCTTTGCAATTTCGCGAGGGCTCAAGTACAACTCGGCCATGCTTGTGCTGGCGTCATCTTCGCCGCGAAGGCAGCAATTGCTGCGCAATGCCGGCATCGCGTGCACGGTGCAGCCGTCGGATGTGCCGGAGGTGCTGAGGCAGGGCGAGCCGCCGCGGGAGTATTCACAGCGCCTGGCACGCGACAAGGCACGTGCCGTGTGGGAACACACGAGCCACCAGCCGGCGACACCGGGACGATTGGTGTTGGGCGCGGACACTATCGTGGTGGTGGACGAGCAGATCCTGGAAAAACCGGCGGATGCGGCGGATGCGACGCGCATGTTGCGGCTGCTGTCGGGACGTACCCACCAGGTGGTCACGGGAGTGTGCCTGATCGGGGAAGGTTTTGAGGATGTGCGCACAGAGACAACCGACGTGACCTTCTCACAATTGACGGAGGAGGAGATTGCGATGTACGTGGCGCACGGCGAACCGATGGGAAAGGCGGGTGCGTACGCCATCCAGGGGATTTCGTCGCGATGGATCTGCCGGCTGGAGGGATGTTATTTCAACGTGGTGGGGCTGCCGGTGCCGCTGGTGTATCGCATGTTGAAAAGCTGTGGCCAGTGGTCAGAGATCAGCGGCCAGTAGTGCGCGCGCTCCTTCTCCCATCGCTTGCGCGCCGGCATCGGTCGCGCCCGGCGTTCCGCAGATGCCAACCCCGGGCTCACGCCCGGGGCTGCCCATGATGCCGCCGCTGTGCGGCTGAGCGTCGCGCCGTCGGCGTTGGGCCCGACGTGAATGCAAAAATGAAAAGCACAGGCAAACGTGCCTGTGCTGAACCAGCCCTGCGAAAGATCTCAGAGGGTCACTTCTTTTCCGTGGGCTGGTCGCCCTCTTTGACGGAAGACCTAAAGTTGCGAATCCCTTCGCCGAGTCCCTTGCCGAGTTCCGACAGCCGCCCAGGCCCAAAGATAAGCAGGGCGATAGCCAAAATGACGAGGATTTCCGGCAACCCTAATTTGCCGATCATACAAGTGACCTCCTGCGCCGAGGCGGTCGCCCGGGATCACGGTAAGGGCGGCTCCAAGGTACGTGAAACTGACCCGATTCTAGGCCAGTGCGGTGGGATAGTCAAAAATCAACGACAGTCCCGGGGCTGCCCATTATGCCGCCGCGGCGCGGCTGGATCTTGAGTGTTAATAGAAGGGCGGTTCGGGCTGCCGGCCTCACGAACGGCGTGTCGGCCTCGCATTCGCTCGGGCTGCGCTTGCTTTTGGCGATCCTACCCAACGCTAACGCGTTGGGCTGGCAATGCATACCGGGCTCGCTGCGCTCGCGCTGAAGTTTCGCGCAGGGAAGGAAGGAGCACGCATATACGACTTCGGACGAAGTACCTCAGCGGCTAAAGCCGGCTCAAATTACGTTCTAAGATCGCAGGCCTGAAGGCCTGCACCACCCGGTTCTCCGCAGCGAGTCTGCCTTATTTAGTTCGCAGGCCTGAAGGCCTGCGCCACCCGGTTCCCCGCAGCGAGCCTGCCTTATGACGGCAGGAAGTGCCAAGTTTCAGTTCCCGGCACTGACCCTTCGGCTTCGCCGGAGCAGAGAAAAGCCCACATCTGCGAGGATGCGCAGAGGTGGGCCTGGTAGCGGTGCAGAACTAGCGGGCGAAATTTACTTGCACTTCAGCGGTGCTGTTGGTGGGTTGGCCGTTCAGCGTGGCGGGCCGGTAACGCCACTGCCTCACAGCTTCGACGGCGGCTGACCGCAGCTGCATGGGACCGCTGATTACCTTCACCGCGCCGACACGGCCGGTTTCCGATACTTCAACGCTCATAATAACTGCGCCAAAGATGTGCATTTGCCGGGCGACGGAGGGGTAGGTGGGGGCGACGCGGGAGACCACGCTGGCTTGCACCAGTTCGGATTTCGGGCGCTCGGGAATGGCGACCGGCAGTTTGCTGATCGAACTGAGGGTGGAGTCATTCGTCGAAGGAACGGACAGTTTCGGCGCCGGCATATCGGGCACGAACTCTGCTTTCGGCTTGGCGGACGCGATCTCAATGACGTGGACGGGAGCTGGCGTACGTTTCGGCAGCTCGGTAGTCGTGTCCTCTGGGCTGGAAGACTTCGGCGGCTGGCGCTCGGCGGATTTAGTTACCAATTCAATCTTCGCGGAGGATGTAGGAGAGGCGGCAGCGACCGGGGTGTTCACGGCGGCGACTATGGCCGGGGCGGCCGGAATGGCGGCAGCAGCAGGTGGCGCGACTTCCCGGGTGGCGCGAACATACATCCAAAATCCAGCGAAAATGATCAGCGCGGCGACAGCAGCGCCACCTCTGACGAAGAGGCGGCTCGGGATCTTCGATACCGAAGGCACATTCCAAGAGTCGATGGACGGCGAGATAACGAAGGCGGCTTCCGAGGAGGGGTTGGCAACTGGCTGGAACGCGGGAGCGATCGGCACAACCGGCGCCGGCTTCATCACGGCAGCTGGCTTGGGAGCGGGAGCCGGTGGCTTGGTCGCGACCGGCTTGGCCGGTGTCATAGCGGGCTTCGGTACCATGGATTCCGGGACGGTGGTTGCGGGGTTGATGACCGGCACGAGCGGCGTGGTGTTAGCCGACGCCAAGGGCGGCCGCGGCCGGACGGTTGTGCTTACTGCGATCGGGCGTTTGAAGCGGGTCGGGTCCTCGGAGGGACTCAGCAGGCTAGGGTCGGGTTCAGCCTCCCGTGCTGCCTCCGGCAGCGGGATAGCGGCAAGGCGCAAAAGCGCAGCCGGAATGGAGGGCGATTCGTCTCCGGCGGACTCCGGAACTGCAGGAGCCTCGGGAATTTGTGAAAGCGGCGGAGCGGGCCAACTCGGTTCTTGAGCAAAAGCATTGGGCGCCATCCACGGCATCGGCGCCGGGTCAGACTTTAGCGCGGGGGCCGGCGGCGGAGCGGGCTTGGACGCGGCTGAGGCGGCGGGCTTCACGACGGGTGCCGGATTAGGAGTCTCCGGCGCGGGCTCAACTGCCGGCGCGGTAATGTCGAGGTAGGTGTTGGGCATGGCATCCCGCGCCGCCAGCTTGGAGGCGATGATGTCGCTGAGCGTCATCAGAATCGCGGAATGAGTCGGCTGAAAAGCATTGGGCAGTGGAGCAATGACGATCAGTACACCCTTGGCATCGCGATGTTCGCAGATGGGAACCGCGATAAGGGAGCGGATTTTCAAGGCGCGGAACAGGGGGCCGACGCGGCCATCGGATTCGGTGTCGCGACAGCAGAGCGGGCGCCGCGTGCGGAGACAGTCGGCAATGAAGCCATCGGAGGTTGGAATGATGCTGCCGACGTCGGGCGCGCAGCCGGTACTGGTGCGGACCAGGAGGTCTTGCCCGCGACGAAGGGCAAGCGCGATGCCGGCGGCGTTGGTATAGGCTTGGGCGCGCTCGGCGAGGTCGAGCAGTTCCTCGGCCAGCAGGATGCCGTCATAGGACGGACTGTGAAACTCGCTGGCTGGTGTGGTGGCCATAACTGTCCTCCGCGGGGACAAAAAGATTGCGGTTGCGCTAGCGGGGGCTGGCGCGCTGACAATGGTTGTATCCCAGGCAGGTAACCGAGGAAATATCACCACCGGTCAGGAGCAAGGCAGGACTTTGGTAACCTGCGCAAGGCAAGCGTAGGACAGGCGAAAAGATTGGGCACGGGGAAAGCGCATGAGTTGACGGACCGAAGGGCAAATCTGGGTACGCTCCCGATGCGGGAGGACGGGCCCGCTCGGGCTCACGCCCTCGCGGAACGGCGTGTCGCCCCTGAAGGGGCTGGAACAATTTTCGGGGCGCTTACCCACGGCTCGCGCCGTGGGCTGGAATTGTGCCGGCCTCGCTACGCTCGGGCTGGGGGTGGTACGAGCGTTCATGAGCTGAAATGTTTCAACGAAACGCGTTTTGGTGGTGCGAGCGTTCTTGAGCTGAAATGCTTCAACGAAACGCGTTTTGATCGTGCTCGTAGCGCGTGCGAACAAGGGATCCTTCGACTCGGGCGTGCGCGCCCTCGCTCAGGATGACAAGGCTCTTAGAGTTTGGTGAAGGAAAAAGCAAGAAACAGATCCTTCCCCTTCGGCTACGCTCAGGGTCAGGTGCCAGAGGTAAATGGTTCAGTGGAGGCCGACCTTGCCGCGTGTGGATTCGAGCAACTTGGCAGAGTCGTAGCCGACACCGTTCTTGAATACCGTTTCTACATTTTCGATATCAGTGATGTTCCTGGACAGGTCACCCTTGATCACGACGAGGTCAGCATTTTTTCCAACGGCGATGCTGCCGATCTTATCGGCAACGCCGAGCCATTGTGCGCCGTTCAGGGTTGCGATTTTAATGGCCTCAACCGGAGTGAAGCCCGCTTCGACCAGCAGTTCGACTTCGCGCTGGTCGCCGAAGCCGGGCACGACACCGCCGTAGCCGGTGGGATCAAGCCCGGCAAGGAGCAGGCCACCCGCCTTGGCGAAGGCGTACTCAAAATCCATCTCCTTCTTCAACAGCACAGGCCAGGGCGAGTCCTTGCTGCCGGCGATACGCGCGCGCGTAGTGAGGTAGTCGGTGCGGGCCTCGGGCAGCATGCTGTCAAGCACGCGGCGCATGTACGGCGAGGGAAGCGGTGTCGCGGTGGGCGAGGCCGGCGGCAGCGACATGGCGGGGCGGTTGGGAACAAACGTTTCGAACACGGGCAGCGTGGAAGTAACCGCGACGTGGTGAAGGACAAGATCCTTGATGATGGCCTGGACTTCGGGTCCGTTGATGTCGAGCTTGAGCAGGGCGTCGCGGATGGCGGTCTGCTCAGGACACTTGTCGGGCTGCTTGTTGGGCGCGAGCTCACCGTCAACCGCCAAGCCGTGCTCCAGGTCGTCGATGCCGAGTGCGGCGGCCTCGCGCAAACCGATGGAGCAGAGGTGGCCGGTCACTTTCAGGCCGCGCTTGTGGGCCTCGTCAATCACGGCGCCCAGCTCGGCACGAGTGATATGCATATACGCCTTGAAATTGTTCGCGCCCTCGTCGGCCCAGTAGGCAACGGTGCGGCGGGCATCGTCGGCGTCCTTGAGTTCATGCATCTGCCCGGTGTAAGCGCCGGCGCCTTCGAGATAAGGAGCAGTGGGAAAAATGCTGGGACCGGGAGCACGGCCGGCATCGATGTCGCGCTTGAGGCTGAGGTCGGTGTAGCCGTCAATGGAGCCAGTGGTACGGATGGTGGTAACGCCGCCGGCGAGATACATGCGGGGAGCAGAGAAATCGTCTTCGCTGTAGTGGATGGGATTGAGCGCGCCGGGATAGAAGAGATGGTCGTGCATCCCGACAAGGCCGGGGATAACGGTATAGCCGATGAGGTCAATGACCTTGACTTGACCGACGGCCTGTTCCATTGCGAAAGGATGCAGGTCGGCGATCCGGCCATCGCGAATCACGATGGTCTGGTTCTCGCGGGCAGGGGAGCCGGTGCCGTCAATGATACGAACATTGATGAGGACGATGGTGGGTGCGTCAACAATGACGAAAGCTTTCACGGCGGGAGAAAGAGTTTGTGCGGCGACGGATACGGCGAAGAGGAGGAAGAGGAGCAGGCGGTTCATCGTTCACCCCGAAAAGCACATTAGAGTAACACCGGGATGGCAGGAGTTCAGTGTTTTGAGCCGGGGGAAAAAACCCAGATCCTTCGCTGCGCTCAGGTTGACAGCGGTTATGAGATGGCTGGCGACAGCACGGTGACAGGAGCGGCGCAGGGATCGGTCGACTCGGGCGTGCGCCCTCGCTCAGGATGACAGGAGTTTAGTGTCGAGAGGCGCGAACATCGAAACGTGAAGCTCGAGTGCGGATGCTAGAATCAAGGATTAAGCAGCAGAAGCCGCATCATCCATCCTATGGACCGCCAGCACATCCGCAATTTCGCGATCATCGCCCACATCGATCATGGGAAGAGCACGCTTTCCGACCGGCTGCTGGAGCTGACGGGAGCGTTGTCGGCGCGCGAAATGCAGGGCCAGGAGCAGGTGCTGGACGCGATGGACCTGGAACGCGAGCGCGGCATCACGATCAAGGCGCATTGCGTGCGCATGAACTACACTGCGCGCAGCGGCGAAACTTACCAGCTCAATTTGATCGACACGCCGGGACACGTGGACTTTTCCTACGAAGTATCACGCGCGCTGGCCTCGTGCGAGGGCGCGCTGCTGGTGGTGGACGCCACGCAAGGAGTGGAGGCACAGACGCTGGCAAATTCCTACCTGGCGATCAATCACGGGCTGGAAATCATCCCGGTCATCAACAAGATTGATTTGCAGAGCGCAGACGTCGAGCGGACGAAGGAAATGATCGAAGGGGCGGTAGGCCTGGACGCAACCGACGCGCTGCTGATCTCGGCGAAAACCGGGGAAGGCGTGCCGGAGGTACTGGAACAGATCGTAAAGAAAATTCCGCCGCCGAAAGGCTCGCCGGAAGCGCCGCTGCAGGCGCTGATTTTCGATTCGTGGTTCGATTCCTACCGCGGCGTGGGCGTGTTGACGCGTGTTTTCCAGGGCACGCTGCGCAAGAAGCAGAAGATCCGCTTGTGGTCGAACGCCAAGGCATTCGAGGTGGAAGTAGTGGGCGTGCAATCGCCCAAGCCGGTCGAGGTGGAAGAACTGGTGGCGGGCGAAGTGGGCTTCATCTTTGCCAACCTGAAGAACGTGGCCGACACGAAGATCGGCGACACCATCACCGACGATGACCGGCCGGCGATCGAACCCCTGCCCGGTTTCGAAGAGCTGAAGCCGATGGTGTTCGCCGGGATGTACACGGTGGACGCGCACGAGCACACGATGCTGCGCGAAGCGCTGGAGAAGCTGCGACTGAACGACGCGTCGTTTTTCTTTGAACCGGAAAGCTCAGTGGCGCTGGGATTCGGCTTCCGATGCGGGTTTCTGGGCCTGCTGCACATGGACATCATCCAACAGCGGCTGGAGCGGGAATTCAACCTGGACCTGATCACGACCGCGCCGGGAGTGCGATTCCGGGTGACCAAGACGGACGGCGAAGTGATGGAAGTAGATAACCCGTCGAAATGGCCGTCCCAGGGAGAGATCCAAAAGATCGAAGAGCCGATCATCCTGGCGACCATCATCACGCGCGAGGAATATGTGGGCGCGATCTTCAAGCTGGTGGAGGAAAAGCGCGGCAAGCAGAAGAACTTCGAGTACCTAAGCGGCGGGCGGGTGATGCTGAGCTACGAGCTGCCGCTGAACGAAATCGTGCTGGATTTTTATGACAAGCTGAAGAGCGTGTCGCGAGGATACGCGTCGCTGGATTACCACTTCGCCGGCTACTGGGAATCGAACATGGTGAAGCTGGACATCCTGGTGGCGGGCGAGTCGGTAGATGCGCTGTCCATCATCGTGCACAAGGACTTTGCGTACGAGCGAGGACGAGCGTTGGTATCGAAAATGCGGGAGTTGATTCCGCGACAGATGTTCGAGGTGGCGATCCAGGCGGCGATCGGCGCCAAGGTGATCGCGCGGGAAACGGTGGGGGCGATCCGGAAGAACGTGCTGGCCAAGTGTTATGGCGGGGACATCACGCGGAAACGAAAATTGCTGGAAAAACAAAAAGCCGGCAAGCGGCGGATGAAGCGCATCGGAAAAGTGGACATCCCGCAGGAAGCCTTCCTGGCGGTACTGCGGGTAGGCGAAGAATAACCGAATCGCTGTTAACGATGGTGTTAGGCAGGGGCACCGAATCGCTTGCCAAATAAGGAAAACCGGCTGGCCGTGCCAATTGGAGCAAGCGGCCAGTTGCTTTTTCATCTTGTTGTAATGTGCAAAACCGCTGATGGAATGACCACCTGGGTGACCTTGAAGTCCGCCTTGAGCCGGCTCTCCCTTATTCAGCTAAGCTGTTGATTCTTGACTGAATTGTCCGTTGCCACATGAACTAGGCAGAGTGTGTAAGTAGCTGTTTTGTGGCGGGTTGTCAGAAAGGCGAGCCAGAATTGCACAGAGTTTTCCACGCAGTTGCGGAAAAAAACGCGCGCTCGAAAAGAAAGCAGCGAGCCGGGTTGACGACAAAGAAAAAGGCCACCGGATAGGGCGGCCTTGGATCAGCAAAGATTCTCTTACGGTTTCGGCGGCGTGGTTTTTGGGGCCGCCGGTTTGGGAGCGGAAGGGCGTGTTGGGCTTGCAGGCCTGGCAGCCGCGCCGGAACCGGGTGGCGGGGCCGCAACCCCGGACTGGGAGTTGTAGGCGTTAACGATTTCCTGGGTCACGTCGGTTGACTGGGCGGCCCACAGCACTGGGCTCTGCTGGCTGGAAACGTCGAGAACCACCGAGTAGCCGTTCGACTTAGCGTACTTGTCGAGGACATCGAGCAGTTTGCCGCCGATGCGGTTGGCGATCTCGTTCTGCTGTCCCTGGAACTCAGCTTGGGCGTCTTCCACCTGGCGCTGCAGGCTCTTCTGCTTGGTCTCGATGTTCTTGACCATGTCGGAGCGCGACTGCTCGTTGAGCTTTTCGCCTTGTGCCTGCAACTGCTTTTTCAGGTTCTCGACTTCCTGGTTCAGACTGTTCAGCGAGGTCTGCGTAGGTTCGAACTTCTTCTGCAAAGCCTCGAAGTCACGACGGCCCTCGTTGGTCATCAGGATGGCATTCTGAATGTTGATGATGCCAATGCGGGTGATGCCAGAGGGAGTAGCGGGAGCAGCCGAGGCGGGCGCAGGAGCCGCCGAAGCAGGCGCGGGATTGGCGGCGGCGACGGATCCGGTCTGCGCCAGCGCGGTAACGGCCAACAAAGCCGCCGGCAGGATGAAGCGGACAAGCTTACGTGTCATGAGTAGGTTTTGAACTCCTTGGAACGACGCTGCTTTCGGAATTCCTCAGAAACACCCCAGGACGGTTATACCGCGGAAAGTTTCAGGGAAGATAGATTATAGGTCGAGGCCAAGCCAGCGTCAAACCGGGAACTGGCGGCAAAGCGGCCTAAAAGGTGGTGGCCACGGTGAAGCGGAAGGTGGTCTTAGGCTCCTTCAAGTTCCATCCCGGGGCGAAGGTACTGATGGCCTGCTGATAGCTGAAATCGCCCGCTCCGCCGACCGGGAACATACTGCGGGTGATCAGGTTGGGGGTGTCGGTAGAAGTGTTGAGACGCAGGGGGTTGTACGCCCAGTAGATGCGGAAGGGCGCATTGACCACGGGCATAATGACTTGCAGTTCCAGGCCGGTGGAGGTGCGCGGCCTCCAGTTGGAGGCACCAACAATCTTCAGCCCCTTGGAAAAGGACTGGGAGACGCCGCCGACGCAGTTGAAAGCGATGTCGAGGGCGGGGCAACCGAAGGCGGTGGTGTTCAGAGTGGTCAACTGGGTTGAGTTGACCTGCAGAGCCGAGGGGCGAGCAATCCCGTCAAAGCCGAGATCGAAAAACGGGGCCAGCGTGACAGGGCCGATGATCGGGATGCGGTACTCCATGTTGCTGACCACGCTGGTGTCGCCGCCAGGGAAGATGATGCGTTGCACCGGGAGCGGAACCGTGACCGCGCCCTGGCGAGGATTGTTGGGATCCTTGGGTACGGGCGTGCCATCGGGGTTGGAGAGCGGGAAAGTCACGCTCTCTACGAAAAACGCCACGGGCGAGATGGCGCGGATGTCGAAACCTCTGATGTCAGTGTCGCCGCCCATGAAGAAACGCTCGAACGGAGGCGCGACACGCCCGCCGTAGCCGCTGATGAATGAGCCCTGCAACCGAATTCCAAAGCTGTTGCGACCATCGGAGTTCGGTTTCAGCCCTTTCATGGGAGTCCAGCGAGTGTAGGACACGACGGGACGAACGAAGGAAACGTTGCCGCCGATACCGGCGATGTCACCTCCGATGAAGATGTTGCGGCCGCGGTGGGGGTGGACAGGGCTATCGACGGTATTCATGGTGAAACTGGGGATCAGCTTGCTGGTGACAATGCCGCTGAGCGAGTTGGGCCCGGAGATGTTGCGGAAGTTGAGTTCCTGGAAATACAACTGCGAGAAGGTGCTGAAGACGCTGATGGAAGAAACGTCGAACGAGTAACCCAGGCTGACGCGCTTGAACGAGCGGCGGATGGGATAACTCAAGCTGGTACTGAAGCCGGTGCGGGACTGGCTGAAATTCTGCAGCGACTGGAGGACATTGTCGGGAAGAGTCAATTTCTGGCCGGCGACGATGCTGGCTTGCTGGGCCTGGTTGAAGTTGAAGCGCTGGGAGAACACGGTGAAGCCGAACTGCAGTGGGCGATCGAAGAGGTAGGGTTCGGTGAAGCCAAAGGAAAGATTGCGCTGGCGACTGCCGATGCTGGCCTGCACGGTCAGGGTCTCGCCGAGGCCGAGAAAGTTGTTGGTCTCGTAGGTCAGCCCGATGAAGGAGCCGGCCAAGCCGCTGACACCGCCGCTCAGGCCGATGCTGTTCTTGCCCTTCTCCTTGACCTTGAGGGTAATGTCGACGGTGCCTTCCTGGTTGTTCTGCTTGACGTCGGAATCCTGTTCCGGCTTCAAGGCATCGAAGTAGCCCAGCTGATTCAGGCGGAGAATGCTGAGCTCCCAGTACTTGCTGTTGTAGAGCTGGCCTTCCTCGATGGCCAGTTCGCGACGGATGACCTTGTCGCGGGTGGTGGTGTTGCCCTTAAATTCAATACGGCGCACGTAAAACTGCTTACCCTCGTCCAAATCGATGGTCAGGCTGATCAGTTTTTTTTCATCGTCAAACTGCGTGTCGGGGACGGGCGTGAAATTGATGTAGCCGAAGGCGCCATAGGCTTCGCGAAGATTTTTCAGGCCTTTGCGCACCATCTCGATATTGAAAATCTCCCCATCTTTCATGGGGATGAGCTTGCGCAGAGCTGCGGTATTGGTCATGGCCTTATTGCCGGTGAACTTGACTTCCTTGAGGCGGTAACGGTCGCCCTCCTCGACCGGCATCTTGATGTCGATCACCTTGCCGGGGCCGTGCATGATGATAGGAATGTGAAGCCCACTGCCGCCGGTATCGCGAATCTGGGTCTTGGGATCCTGCACCACGGCCTTGAAGTAGCCCTGGCGCTGGTAGGCGTCACGGACCATTTCGGTGTCCTCGCTGAGCTTGGAGGCGTTGTAGGTCTTACTGAAGATGTTTTCCAGAACAATCGAGTGTGGAATGCCGATGGGGCGCATGTTGCGCATGGCATAACGGAGGGTGCGGCTCTTGATGTGATGGTTGTTCTCGAACGTGATCTTGCCGACCTTGACCTTGGGCCCTTCTTTCACGACAAAGGTAATCCCGACGGCGGCTGGGGGAATGGGGCGAACCTCGGTGCGAATGGTGGAAAACTGGCGTCCGTGCTCGGCCAGTAATTCCTTGATCACCACCTCGGCGCGTTTGACGCGGGTGGGATCATACTGGCTTTCCTGGGTGAGGGAGACCTTCCGCTCCTTGAAACGGTCGAGGACATCGCTCTGGGAGACAGAATTCAGGCCCAGGTACTTGATTTCACGAATGGTGGGTTTCTCTTTGACGTAGATATGGATAACCCAGCCCTTGGCGGTCTGCTCGCGCTCAAAACGGATGTCGTCGAAGTAGCCGGTGTTCCACAGCGAATTGAAATCCCGCTCCAAGGCTGCCTGGTCGTAAACGTCACCGGGCTTGGTAAAGATGCGAGCGCGAATGGTTTCGACGGGAATGCGGCGATTGCCATGAGGAACGACGTCAGCAATGAGGTCCTGCTGTGCCAGGGCAACGACGGGAGCGAGAAAAATTGCGGCAAAAACAAGGACCAGCAGCACCGGAAACCGTCGCACCCACACCCGGCGATTCCGGGTAAGTCGAGTCTTTGCATCGCGCACGACGGCCACTACATGATCCGTAGGATAAAGAATAGTCCGACCTCAAACATCAAGCGGTTGCGGAATTGGCAATTATACAAGGCAACGCGAGTTTCACGTCAAAGTGGGCACAATGTGTTCGGGTGATTTCCACGCAAGCCAAAATCGGGCTTGAGCGGGACACCCACGAAGGCGCACGCGATTGGTTGAACCCGCGGGAGGTGGGAATCTCTCGCGCGGAGCTTCGCCATGGGGATGGACCGTGACAGACAGCGGCACGATGTGATCGGGTGATTCCTACGCAAGCGGGGTTGGGCACCGACAGCGTCAGCCGTCAGCACGGACCACGTCGACCAGAGTTGAATAAAAGGTTGCGCCGCCCCCCATGTCGGTAAGCCGCTCCGAGGTCAGGACATTAATATTGCGGGCCTGACCGGTGAGCTTGGCCCAGTTTAACCGGGCGGCAACAACGCCGGCGCTGGTTGCGCCGTTCACCCGAGCGGTAAGCAAAATTTCGCCGCGCGCATTAAAAACGCGAACGGAGTCGCCGTCGTGAATGCCGCGAGGGGCGGCGTCCGCGGCGTTGATTTCCAGCAGGTCAGGATTTTCCATGCCCTGGTGCGCCGGAAGATTGGAGAAAGTGCTGTTCAGGTAGTTGTCGCACTTGCGAGCCAGCAATTCAAGCGGATAGCGAGCGTCGCCGCGGTGACGCGATTCCTGGGGCGGAGTGAAAGTGGCCACCGGGTCGAGGCCCTGGGCAACGAGCGATTCGTTGTAAAGAAGGGCTTTGCCGTTGTGCGTGGGGAAGCCGTTGGCGAAGGGGAGATAGGGTGAAAACGCCAGGTCCCTGGACTGCGCTCCCTCACTGATCTCGGTCGCTTCGCTGGGGATGACACGTGTTGAAGTCTGGTTCGGACTCGGGTCGGAGACCTTCGCCACACCATTCACCGGAAGGTTGAGGCGAACGAAATGGTCGCGCTCGAGGCGGGCGCGATCAATGCCCTGCAGATGCGGGTGCGGTGAGGCGAGGGCGAGATCGATCATATCGTCGTCGGATTCGCGGAAGCAGGGATCTTCGAAGCCCATGCGCTGCGCCAGAGCGCGAAACAGTTCGACGTTGGAGCGGCATTCACCCAGCGGCTCGATGGCGGGGTTGGAAATCTGGATGAAGTAATGGCCGTACCCGGTCTGCAGGTCCTTGTGCTCGAAAAATGTGGTGGCGGGCAGGATAATGTCGGCGTAATCGGTGGTGTCGGTGAAGAACTGCTCGTGCACGACAGTAAACAGGTCAGGGCGGGACAAGCCACGCACCACGGCGTTGTGATTGGGGGCAACCGCGGCCGGATTGGAGTTGTAAACGAATAGCCCCTTCACGGGCGGGTCCTGGAGGTCGTTGAGAGCACGGCCGAGCTCGACCATATTGATGACGCGGGCAGGATGCGACATGAGTTCGGCGCCGCGCAGCGCGTCCTTGTTGAGATTGTGGGACTCGCTGGTGGAGAGCTGCAGCCCGCCGCCGACTTGCTTCCAGGAGCCGATCAGGCACGGCAGCATGCAGACGGCGCGCACCGCCATACCACCGTTCTCGCTGCGCTGGATACCATAGTTGAGGCGGATAGCGGCGGGGCGCGTGGTGGCGTACTCGCGCGCGAGTTGAACGATGTCGTCCGATGAAATGCCGGTCCAGCGCGCCACTCGCTCCGGCGGATACTCCTGGACGCGGGCGCGGAGCTGGTCAAAGCCAAAGGTGTGCCGCGCGATGTAGCCGGCGTCGAAGAGGCCTTGGTTGATGATGACGTGCATCATGCCGAGGGCAAGGGCGACATCGGTGCCGGGATTAATGGGCAAGTACCAATCGGCACACGCCGCAGTCCGGGTGCGGTAAGGATCGATCACCACCAGCTTGGCGCCATGGTGGCGGGCTTGCTCGATGAATGGCCAGAGGTGAACGTTGTTGCCGTGAATGTTGGCGCCCCAGGCGATGATGTAGCGCGAGCGCGCGAACTGCTCCGGCTCGGTGCCCAGCTTGAGGCCGTACACGGACTTGATGCCGAGTTCTCCGGTAATGGAGCAGATGGTGCGGTCCAGCTGCGACGCGCTCAAGCGATGGAAAAAGCGGCGGTCCATGGAGGCGCCATTGAGAACGCCGAGGGTGCCACCGTAGGAGTACGGGAGAATGGCCTCGGCGCCGTGGCAGCGCACGATGTCCTGAAAGCGAGTGACAATCTCGTCGAGAGCTTCGTCCCAGGAAATCCGGCGGAAATCATCCTGGTTGCAGGCGCGCGAACCTTTGGGGCCGACGCGGCGATAGGGATGCAGAACGCGATCGGGGGAATAGACGCGGTCGAGGTACTTGGCGACCTTGGCGCAGAGAAACCCGCGCGTCACCGGATGGTCGGGATCGCCATGAATGCGGGTGGCGCGCCCGTCTTCCACAGTGATGAGGACGCCGCAGGCATCGGGACAATCGTGCGGGCAAGCGGCGTGGACGATTTTCGCTGCCATCGCCCACCAGCATAGCGCGGAGGGAGGAAATTAGGAATCCTGCGTGAGCCTCCCAGCGGCTAATCAGGTTTCAGGTCCCGGAGCATTCGCGTCTCATCCCACATTAGCTCGCCGCGGCTCGCGAATGTGGGGCACCCTCGCAGCCGCTAGCGATAGCGTTGGTCGCAAACCGGGCAATGGAGCGCGAAGGGGTCGGCATCGAACTCGACCAACTGCGTACCGCAGGCTGGACAAACTTCCTGGTCCTCGTCGGCGAGCAAATCGAGTTCGCCGTCCACAGCGACGTCGCTGGATTTGTCGATGGCGTAGTAGGCGAGCGCGGAGTCAACGTCGTGCCGCATGGCGCACCCCCGTGATCGAATTATTCTCCGCTGTAGATGGGGGCCACGCTGTGATTTGCGGCAGGAAAAAATTGCCTTAGGAGTTTTATTTCGGGAAAACCAGTGCTTATACCGTCATCACTTCTTTTTCCTTCGATTTGCTGAGCTCTTCCATCTTCTTGATTTCGTCGTCGGTGAGGCGCTGGATTTCATCGAGGGCGCGGCGCTCGTCGTCTTCCGTGATTTTCTTGTCTTTCAGCGTCTTCTTAGTAGCGTCGTTGCCGTCGCGACGGATGTTGCGGATGGCGGTGCGGTGCTCCTCGAGGATTTTGTGCAGGTGCTTGACCATGTCGCGGCGGCGCTCCTCGGTGAGCGCGGGCACAGGGACACGGATAAGCTTACCGTCATTCATCGGGTTCAGACCGAGGTCGGCGGAACGAATGGCTTTCTCAATGCCGCCCAAGGAGCTGGGGTCGAAGGGCTGAACGGTAATGAGCTGCGCTTCGGGAGCATGCACTTGCGCGATCTGGTTGAGCGGCATCATGGAGCCGTAGTAATCCACCTGAACGCCGTCGAGCATATGGACAGAGGCGCGTCCGGTGCGGACGGCGGCCATTTCCTTGCGAAAGTCCTCAACCGCCTTGTCCATGCGGGTTCTGAGCTGGGCAAAGAGTTCTTTGAGTGCGGGATTCGCTGCCATGCTCGGGGTCGGCATAGGTGCTCCAGTGAAAGCAGGACTGGGAATTATAAACGAAGACAAAAACTGGCCATTGATTTTCGCGGAATGAGCGCGGATACCGTCTATGCGCTGACTAATGAGCCGATCTTTTCGCCGGTGACGACGCGGCGGATGTTGCCATGGCGATTGAGGTTAAAAATGATGATGGGCAGGTTGTTGTCCTTGCAGAGGCTGATGGCGGTGGCGTCCATCACCTTCAGACCTTTCTTGAGCACTTCCATGTAGCTAATCTGGTCGAACATTTTTGCGTCTTTGACAATGACAGGATCGGCGTCGTAGATGCCATCGACCTTGGTGGCCTTGAGAATGACGTCGGCCTTAATTTCCATGGCGCGGAGAGAGGCAGCGGTGTCGGTGGAGAAATAAGGGTTGCCGGTGCCGGCGCCGAAGATGACGACGCGATCCTTTTCCATGTGACGGATGGCGCGGCGGCGGATGAAGGGTTCGGCGACCTCATGCATTTCGATGGCCGACATGACGCGGCTGTAAACACCGCGCTTTTCCAGCGCGTCCTGCAGGGCGAGGGCATTGATCATGGTAGCGAGCATGCCCATGTGGTCGGCGGTGACGCGGTCCATCTCACGCGCCTGCTCGGCAACGCCGCGAAAGAAATTGCCGCCGCCGATGACGATGGCGATCTGCACGCCGAGGGAGTGGACGTCCTGGATCTCCGCCGCGATTTCGTGAACGCGAATCGGATCAACGCCGAAGCCTTGTCCAGCGGCAAGGGCTTCGCCTGAGAGTTTCAGAAGTACGCGCTTGAACACAGGTTCGGGCATCGGCAGCTCGCTTCTTAAGGGGCTGAAATAGTCTAACATCGGGTTGGCTTCGGCGGTCCCCTTCCCTGGCTCGGGCGCGGTTCCGAGTTGCTATGCGGCAAACTGCAGTGCACTATCGTTCTACTCTATGCACTTGACCACCGCGCCGGCGGCGGCCACGAAGTCGCCGACACCAGCGTTGATTGAGCCTCGGGAAGACAGGAATTGGTGGATTTTCCTGGCCGTTTGCCTGCTGCTGGGAGCGACCCTGCGCCTGGTTTTTCCAACCGACATCGAGTACAAGGCCGACGAGCGCTACTCGATGTCGGCTGTCGAGCAGTTCCGGCAGAGCGGCGCGATACCCGCCGTGGGCATGCCTTCCAGCACCGGAGTGGTAAACGCGGGACCGTCGGTATGGATTTTCCTGCTGCTGGGCAGCATGTCAGGCGCCAGCAATCCCGCAGAATTGGCGCGCAGCGTGGCGGTGCTGAACATCCTGGCGCTCGCGATCCTGGCAGCGATAGCGATTCGCGTGCTACCGCCGGAGCAGCGAGCGATCTGGGGTTGGACCGCAGCGCTGTTCTGCGTGAACGTATTCGCCGTGCTGTTCGCGAGAAAGATCTGGCCGCAATGCGTGGAGCCATTTTTCACCGCTCTGCTGATCCTGGCGTGGTTCCACCGGTCGCGACGCGCGGCGGCGTTCTGCTGGGGCGTGTTGGAGGCATTGCTCGGGCAGTTCCACATGGCTGGATTTTTCTTCGCCGCTGCCTTGCTGCTTTGGACGCTTGCGTTTGACCGTCGCCGGGAACGAGGCCTGGGAATGCAGTGGAAATACGCGGTGACCGGGATGTGCTTGGGCGCGGTTCCAATGATCCCGTGGCTGGCACACGGTTTGCACAGCAGCGCGCGCCAAGCATGGACCCAACTGCTCGGGTTGCCGTTCTGGTTTGCCTGGCTCCGCACGCCTCTGGGACTGGGGTTGGATTACAACCTGGGATGGCAATACAAAGAATTTCTTAGCTGGCCGAAGATCGGCAGCCATGCGACCTACGCCGTGTTCGCCTGCATGGCAATCACGGTAGGAACCGTCGCGGTAATGGGGGCAGTCCTGCTGCGGAGACGGAAAAACGACAAGATTTCATGGGCAGACTTGGTGGGATTGGGCTCGGAAACAACCTTCCTGGAAGCGGCGGGACTATGGGGCGCGGGATTGCTGCTCAGCGCGGCGGCGGTGCGGATTTACCCCCACTACCTGATTGCCATGTTTCCACTACCGTGGATCTGGGTGGCGCGGCTGGGAACGGCGACGGGACGCGGCGGGCGCCTGGGGCTGGCAGCGATCTGGCTGTGCCAACTGCTGCTGTCGGCGTGCTTCCTGTACTACATCCACGTTCATCACGGGGCCTGGTGGGGAGATTTCGGCGTCAGCTACGGCTATCAAATAAACAATGGATTGCCGCGCTAGCAAGAACATCAACGCAGAGACCAAAAGAGGCAGCAGTCAGGGCTGAAGCCCTGACCTACCGAGCCGCGCGGCACGACCGAAGTCGTGCCCTGATACAACTACTTCTGCTCGCCTTCGGCGGGCTCAGCCGGCTTGGTGAAGGCGATGGTCACGCCGGGATCGCCGACCTTAAAGCGGGCAAAGCGGCGGACGGCGATGTTCTCGCCGAGTTTGCCGATCTTGCCGGCGATCAGCTGCGAGACGCTGACGGTCTGGTCCTTGATGAAGGGCTGCTCGTAAAGGCAGACCTCCTCGTAGAACTTCGCCATCTTGCCCTGGACAATCTTTTCGGCCACGTGGTCTGGCTTCCCGGTAGCCTTCGCCTGGGCAAGAAAGATCTCCTTCTCCTTAGCGAATGCCTCCGGAGTGACGTCTTCCTTGCGGACGAACTTGGGATCGCTGGCGGCGATGTGCATGGCAATGTCGTGCACCAGTTCCTTGAAGTCGTCGGTACGAGCGACGAAATCGCTCTCACAGTTGACTTCGACCAGGACACCGATCTTACCGCCGGCGTGAATGTAACTGGCAACGGCGCCTTCGCTGGTGGCGCGGGCGGCTTTCTTGGCGGCTACGGCCATGCCGCGTTTGCGCAGCACGACAATGGCCTGCTCCATGTCACCCTTGGCTTCAACGAGGGCGTTCTTGCAGTCCATCATGGGAGCGCCGGTCTTGTCGCGAAGATCACGAACCTGGGCAGCGGATATATTTGCGGTAGTAGTGCTCATTTCTTCTCCTGACTTACATGGCCCTTCATGGCCGGCCGGCAGTGCGCAATTCGCAGTCTTCCTGCAGGGATCGCGGGGATCTTCGGACATGGTAGCCACGACAGCCATAGAACATTTTGACCCGCGCCAAGCGAGCGCGCGGGTCGCTAAGATCAGTTTCGAGTTTCTGTGGCAGCGAAAATCAAAATCCTGGATTCCTCGGGGCTGAAGCCCCCTCGGAATGACAACTTTTTTAGTTCATCGCGGCACGACTGCGGTCGTGTTCGGCAAACATCCGGCGGAATGAATTCCGCCCCTACACGAACTACTTCGTCTGCGCTTCGACGTGGCGCGCTTCGGCAGGTTCGGCGTCCATATCGGCCGGCGCGGGCTGCTTGCGCACACCGCCTCCGAGGACCTCCTCCATGCTGACTTCTTCGACCGGCTCAGTTGACACCGCGCCGGCATCGGAGCCCGCCCCCGCGGCGGCTTCGGCAGCGCGAGCGGCGGCAACTTCGGCAACCTGCTTGTCGGTAGCAGCCTGTGAACCTTCGACCACGGATTCGGCGATCTTGGAAGCAAACAGGCGAATGGCGCGCAGCGCGTCGTCGTTGCCGGGTATGACGTAATCGACTTCGCTGGGATCGCAGTTGGTATCCACGACAGCAACCACGGGAATCCCCAGCTTGCGCGCCTCGCGCACGGCGATCTGCTCCTTGTTGGAGTCGATCACGAAGATGGCGTCAGGAAGGCGAGACAGATTCTTGATTCCGGCGAGATTGGCCTGCAGGTGCTTGCGTTCGCGCTCGAGCTTGATCACTTCTTTCTTGGGCAGGAGCTCGTAACGGCCGTCGGTGGCCATCTCGTCGAGTTCCTTCAGCCGCTTCACCGATTTCTGGACGGTGACCCAGTTGGTGAGGAGGCCGCCCAGCCAGCGCTGGTTCACGTAGAACATGCTGCAGCGCTGCGCCTCTTCGGCGATGGCATCCTGGGCCTGGCGCTTGGTGCCGACGAACATCAGGATCTTGCCCTCAGCCGCCATGTCCTGCACGAACTTGGACGCTTCCTTGAACATCTTCAGCGTCTTCTGCAGGTCGATAATGTAAATTCCGTTGCGCTCTCCGAAGATGTACTCCTTCATCTTGGGATTCCAGCGCTTGGTCTGGTGCCCGAAGTGGACGCCCGCTTCGAGCAATTCCTTCATGGTGATGGTAGCCAATCAACCTCCTTATTGGATTGCATCGTGACGCGAGGCCACGATTACTCCCGTCCCGCCCCGAAAGACAGGCGGGAAATTTAGTTGCTCAAACCTTAGCCGACAGCCAACTACCGCTTGCTGAACTGGAACCGTTTGCGGGCGCCCTTCTGCCCATATTTCTTGCGTTCCTTGGAACGCGAATCGCGGGTGAGAAAGCCCTCGGCTTTCAGGCGGCCGCGCAATTCGGGATTGAACTGCAGCAGCGCCCGCGCGATACCCATCTTGACTGCGCCGGCTTGTCCGTTCACCCCGCCGCCGTTGACCGTGGCGACGATATTGAAACTGCCCGCCGTCTCGGTGGTGACCAAAGGCTGGCGGGCAAGAATGCGCTGCGTCTCGGTAACGAAGTAGCGGTCAAACGGCATATCGTTGACGCGGAACTCGCCGCTTCCGGGACGGACAAACACGCGGGCGATGCTCGATTTGCGCCGCCCTGTACCGTAATATTCGACTCTGTCGGCCATGATAGCTCTTCGCTTTAGTCATTAGCTTTTGGCTAATGACTGCCAGCGTTGAAATCCCTTCTGAACTCTAGCGCCGTGGCGCTTTGAAATCCACGGGTCGGAGACCCGTGCCACACGTTGGTTATGCCTGCTTCGCCAGCGACAGACCCTCAGGCTTCTGGGCCTGATGCGGGTGCTTGTCGCCGCGGTACACCTTCAGCTTGCGCGCCATGGCGCGGCCCATCTTCGTCTTGGGCAGCATGCCTTCGATGGCTTCCTGGACCACCAACTCGGGCTTGCGAGTAAAGCGCTTGCGGAAGTCCTCTTCGCGCAAACCGCCGGGATAGCCAGTGTAGTGGCGATAAACCTTGGACTCGGTCTTCATGCCGGTGAGGCGAATTTTTTCGGCGTTGACGACCACCACGTGGTCACCGGTATCAATGAAAGGCGTATAGCGCGGATTGTCCTTGCCGGCCAGGATGCTGGCGACACGGCTGGCAAGACGGCCAAGGGTCTGACCCGCGGCATCGACGACGAACCACTTGCGCGCAATTTCCCCCTCTTTGGGGAAATAGGTAGACATCGAAATCTCCCAGAAATAAAAAACGCAAAGAAGACCGCAGGACCATCCTCACGGCGGAGGATTCCCCAGGCGGGCAACTGCAGAACTGCAAAACATAGACTATAGCGAAATTAGAGAGGAACGTCAACGAAGCGGGCGCGAAAACCAGGTGAAAAGAGGGATCCCATCAAGGTCCGCCACCAGATCGGGAAGAACAGAGCGGAAGAAAGCGTTGGCAGAAAGGAAAATTCGGTTGATCGGCGGGCAAGCGAGAGTAAGTTATGTGCGTCCCGTCATGACTACTTTGTAATTCGGCGGGAAACAGCACTAACGGGATCGTGGGGCCGGAGCGCCGTGACGGCAAAGCTGGAGACTTTGCCACAGCCTATTTCGGCAAAGCCCGGCCCCCACGTATTTTCAGCATCCATTGAAGAACATCGGAAGCACGTCAACGCAGAGGCCACAGAGGAGCAGCGGGCTGCAAGAGTTTACCTGGCGCAGAATTCTAATTTCCATCTTCCGTCTCCAGCAGCATCAGCCAAAACAGGCCAGGCGCATGGCCTGAAGAAGGCATCCGATACAATCGAACGGGGACTCGACAGTGAACCGACTTGTCTTAGCCAACCTGGTGCACCGGCCGATCCGGACGTTAATCAGCGTGATCGCGATCGCGGTGGAGGTCACCCTGATCCTGGTGATCGTAGGGTTGTCGATCGGAATGCTGAACGACGCCAAGGAACGGCAGGCGGGGATCGGGGCGGATGTGATCGTGCAGCCGCCCGGTTCGTCGTTCCTGGCTGGAATTACGGGCGCGCCGGTCTCGGCAAAGGTCGCGGACGTGATTCACAAATTGGCGCACGTCAAGGCGGTGAGCCCGGTAGTGATGCAGATGAACACCGCGGGGGCGGTGGAAGTCATCTATGGCATCGACTTGCCCAGTTTCGAGGCGCTCGGCGGGCCATTTCATTATCTTGCGGGCGGTCCGTTCACCGGGCCCGACACGGTGCTGGTGGACAACTATTTTGCCGATGCCAACCACATCAGCGTCGGATCCACGATTACGATCCTGAATCACGACGTGAAAGTGGCGGGGATCGTGGAGCAGGGCCGGGGGGCGCGGAAATTTCTGCCTCTGGCAACCCTGCAGGACTGGATCGGCGCGCAAGGAAAAGCGTCGGTGTTCTATATCAAGCTCGATGACCCCACGAACGCTGCGCTGGTGGTGAGCGAGATCAAGAGCGTCCCGGGCATGCAGACGTACAAAGCGCTGACCATGAGCGACTACCTGTCGTTGTTCACGGCCGGAAACCTGCCGGGACTAAAGATATTCATCGAGGTGGTGATTGGGGTGGCGGTGGTGATTGGATTCATCGTGATCTTCCAATCGATGTACACGGCGATCATGGAGCGGACGAGGGAAATTGGGATCCTGAAGTCGTTGGGCGCCTCGAAGCTGTACATCGTGAACACAGTGCTGCGGGAGACGATTGTTCTGGCAGTGGCCGGAACGCTGGTTGGGATCGTGGTCAGCTACGGAGTAAGTCACGCCATCCTGGCGAAGTTCCCCACGCTGCGGGTCATCATTCAGAGCAGTTGGGTCGGTTACGCGGCCATCATCGCACTGGTCGGCGCCATCTTCGGATCGCTTTATCCGGCCTACAAAGCAGCACAAAAAGACCCCATCGACGCGCTGGCATATGAATAGGGATTTGGCGGAGAGGGAATAAAAACCGAGATTCCTCGCTGCGCGCGGAATGACCCCAAACACACTCTTATTGTGGCTGCGGCGTGGCGTTGCCGTTCGACGCGGCGGTCGGCGGCGATTTGTCGAGTTCGACGAGCTGGGAGCCGGGGGGCTGAGAGAGAGCGAACTGCTCGTCGGTAAGCGGCTGGTTGATGGTGAGCTTCTCAATGCTCAGGGTCACTGAGTACTCTTCCTGCGGCCGCCAGATGCGAGTGGTAGATGGAAACGTCAGCCCGCTGTAATCCCTGAAATCAAAATAGGTGGCATCGGTCGCGAGATAGCCGTTGCGGTCGTAGACGCGCTGGCGGATGGGCATCAGATCGACGCGGCTGAAGGTGATCCTGCGGGAAAGATACCAGAAGTGGTCCACGCGGGTAACGACGTCGACGATGTAGTCGGGTTGAAGAACCGGCTTGTGGGTTTTGGGGTCCTGAATGGTCTGGTTTCCCTGCTCGAGGACGGCGATGTCGTGAGCCGGGTCGATGGCGTGCAGGAGGAGTGCGTCGTAGATGTGCTGCGGACGCAGGTTTTCGAGGGGATGCGGCGAGGGGCGAATGACAGTGTTGGTTCCGACAACGAACTTATTCTGAGGCGGTATCCACAGCTTGAAGGCCTTGCCGTCGCTCACCATGTCGAAGGCGCGGTTGCGAACGATTGGCATCAAGCCAATCATGCGCAGCATGTTGGGCTGGCGCACCAGAATGTAACCTTTGATTTCCTTGTACTCGGTAATTTTGCCTTTTTTCGAGCCGCCGGAAGAGGCAGCCAGATTCACGGTCGCATTGAGGGTGTTAACTCTAGCGGCTTCATCGTTGATCTTAGCGACGAGCTGGTCGAGGGTGGCGGTCTTTAAAGGAGCGGTGCTGAGCAGGACCTGAGGGCGGTGGGAACGGAACAGACATCCGCCGAGCGGAAGGGCCAGCAGGACTGCCATCAATACGCGTAAGGGCCAACGAACATTCATGCGCGGTATCCGGTTTAGATGAAGCCATCAGTATACGGGAAGCAGCGTTGTCGCTCACTTCGCCAGGACCGCGGATTGTCAACGAGAGGATGCGGCCACGGTGCGGCGATAGGCAGCGACGTTGCGGCTGTGCTCGTCGAGAGTACGGGCAAAGCGGTGATGTCCGTTGCCGTCACTGACAAAATATAAGAAGTCGGTTTGGGCGGGGTGGAGAGCGGCTTGGAGCGAAGCGCGACCGGGATTCGCGATCGGGCCGGGCGGCATTCCGGCATGACGATAGGTGTTGTAAGGCGAGTCGAACTGCAAATCGGACTGGTGAATGGCGCCGGTGTAGCGGCCGGACACGAGCGCGGCGTAGATGACGGTGGGGTCGGCAGCCAGGGCAATGCCGTGCTGCAACCGGTTGTAGTACACGCCCGCTACCGTCGGCCTTTCGTCCGGGGCAGCAGTTTCTTTTTCGACGATTGAGGCCATGGTGACGACGGTATGCACGTCGGGGCAACCGGCCGCTCCGGCTTTGTTAGCGGCAGCTGGGTCCAGGGCCGCGGCGCACACCAGCCCGGTTTGCTCAGCCTCGCGACGGAAGCGATGCACCATGACAGCAATGATGTCGTGAATGGACTGGGTGCGGGTGAAGCCGTAGGTGTCAGGGAAAAGATAGCCTTCCAGGGTTGTGGCCTTGGGGTCGAGATCACGAATGAAAGCGACGTCGCCCTGAACTGCCTTCAGGAAATCCTGCGCCGAGCCCAGGCCGGCAAGCTGCACGACGGCGGCGATGTCATAAACGTTGTAGCCCTCGGGGATGGTGACGGTGTGAACGAAAATGTCGCCGCGAGCAAGGCGGTCGTGAACCTGACGGGCGGTGGCGGACTGATCGAACTTGTACTCCCCGGCTTTCAGGCTGCGGCCGAGAACGTAATGCATCAGCAGGAAAGCGTGAGCGCTGTGGATGACGCCGGCGGCGTGGAGGTCAGCGGCGATGCGACGACTGGAAGAGCCGGGACGCAGAAGAACATATTGCGTGCCGCGGGGCTGAACCGGCAGGTACAGCGCCCAGGCCAGCCATAGGGCCGCGACAAGAACAAGGACCAGGATGAGAGTGAAAAATGCGCGCATTTCGACCTGTAGTTTAGATGATTGTGAGCAGGAAGAAGGTAGTCGTCAGACGTAAGACTTCGGAGTTGCCGGCAAACCTAGTGGGTTGCCCGATCGGTGGAACATCAACGCAGAGGCTGGCAGAGGAGCAGAGGGCAGTAGTCAATCGCGCACCGAACGCGCGTCCAAGTAAGATTGAAGAATAAGCACGGCGGCCATGCGATCGACGGCGGCGGCGCGCTTGGCAATACTGAGTTCGGCTTCGCGAAGCAAGCGATTCGCCTGAACCGATGTAAGGCGCTCGTCCCAGAGATGCACCGGCAGGGAAAAGCGCTTGCGAAGTTCGTCAGCAAAAAAGGCCATCCGTTCCGATTGCCGGCCTTCGGCGCCGCTCATCCGCAAAGGATAGCCGAGGACAATTTCTCGAATATCGTAATCGCGAATGACGCGCTCGAGAAGTTCGAAGTCGGTGCGCTTGTTCTTGCGGCGAATGGTTTCCAGTCCCTGGGCGGTGATGCAGAGAGGATCGGAAACGGCCATGCCGATCGTCCTGGAGCCGACGTCGAGTCCGAGAATGCGTGGATGCCGGGAGTGCGCAGATTGGTCCGGAGCGGAAGAGGCGGGATGCTCTGGGGCGGACACCGCTATATTATAGGCTGCATAATTCTGCCGATTGGAACGGTAATGACGACCAAGCGCAAGGAGGCGGGTTCGGAGGCGCTGCACGAAGGCGTCGCAGAGCAGACGCGGCCACAGCATATCGTCGGGCTTCCGCAGACGCAGGAGGAAGCGGACGAACTGCACCGGCAGATGCGCGCCAGTGCGTCGGCCACCATGGTGCTGGCAATCCTGGCGGTACTGGTTACTCTTTACTTTGCCAAGCTGCCCTTTATCGTCCTGCTGATCTCGATCCTGCTGGCGTTCATCCTGGCGCCGCTGGCTGACCTGTTTCAGCGCCTACGGCTGCCGCGGTCGCTGGCGGCGTTGATCGCGGTGCTGCTGTTCCTGGTGGTCTGCTACGGCATCGCGCAAATCTCCTATAACAAGGCGCTCGCATTCAGCCACGATCTCCCGAAATATTCAGGAAACATCCGGAGCTTCCTCGGACGCTTGCGGAAGCAGGCGCAGGAACTCCAGCAGAGCACGTCATCGGTTTTACCGGAGGAGGAAAAAGAAGCGGCCAACGCTCCCCGAGTCACCCTGCAGCAACAGTCGAGCTGGACGACGTACCTGAGCGGCGGGCTGGGTCCGACGATTGAGATTGCGTTCTTAGCGTCCTTCATTCCTTTCCTCACCTACTTCATGCTGAGTTGGCAGGACCACGTGCGCTCGGCGACGGTGATGCTGTTTCGCATGAAGAACCGGAATACGGCTTACGTGACGCTGGGGCTGATCTCGGGGATGATACGAAGTTTTATCGTCGGAAACGTGCTGGTGGGACTATTTATCGGGGCGGCCAGCACCGTGATATTCGGGGTTTTGCATCTTCCGTACTTTTATTTTATCGGGTTCATCAGCGGATTTCTGAGCCTGGTGCCTTACCTGGGCGTACTGCTGGCAGCATTGCCGCCATTGATTTCGGGACTGGGACAGGTGGGAGGCGGAGGCATCGTCGCCATTCTGCTCACCGTGCTCGGGCTGCACCTGTTTGCGCTGAACGTTCTGTACCCGAAATTCCTGGGCAGCCGGCTGCAGCTGAATCCGCTGGCGGTGACATTGTCGCTGCTGTTCTGGGGCTGGTTATGGGGAGCGACGGGCCTGGTGCTTGCGATCCCGATGACAGCAGCGATCAAGATCGTATTCGACCACATCGAAACCATGCGGGGGTACGGATCATGGCTGGGAGAATGAGCCTAGTAGTCGCCCGGTAACTGCTCCAGACCCATGGCGGGCGCCTCGGATTCCTTGATTTCGACATCAGCAATGGTTACGTTGCCGGCGCGAACCAGTTGATCGATGGCACCGCTGACGACGTCGGGTGGAAGGGCGGCGTTGCTGCGCAGGAACTCGGAAAGCGAGGCTTCGCTGTCGAAGACCCGCACCCAAACTTTTCCGCCCTCGCTGTAGGTGAACTGGTACTCGCCAAAAATTTTGCCGTAGGTCCCTTCCCTGGCCCCAAGACGGATGACGTGCGCAAATCCGGGCATGAGGATGTGATGAAAATGGCAGGCCAGAAGAGGTCTTTTAGCCGGCAAAGTAAAAGCGCGGCCCGCAAGCCGCGCTTCAGGAGCCAAGAGAATTCTAAGCTTCAGCGATGGTCTCCGGGAAGCGGAGCTTAGACTTGGACAAGGCCTTGGAAAGGAGTTGCTCGATCTGAGGTTCGTCGCAGTTTTTGGCCATGGCTAATTCGCTGACGAGCAGGTAGCGGGCGCGCTCCAACATTTTCTTCTCGCGGAACGAAAGCGGCTTGCTCTGCGCCAGCAGCAGCAAGCCCTTCAGCACGGCCGCCACTTCCAAAAGCGAGCCGGTGCGCATTTTCTCCGAGTTCTCCTTGAACCGGTACTTCCAATCCGCATGATTGCAACACTTGCCGTCGGTGAGAAAATCAATCACCTTCTGCACATCACCATTACGAATGACGCGGCGCAGCCCGACGCTGGCAACGTTGTTGAACGGGACCATGACTTTCAGGCTGCTGGACTTGATTTTCAGGAGGTAAAAACGCTCGACACAGGCGCCAATGGTGCGGCTACTAATCTGCTCGATTATTCCTACGCCATGGTTGGGATAGACAACTTTGTCACCAATGTCGAAGTTCAAATTCGTGTTGCTGCTCATTCAGGGCACCTGCGAGATGTGGGAGCGGCTCGGCTGAGGAAGAACAATTGTTAATATATCGTAAATGGCGAAAAAGGTCAATGGACGTAGCACTTACCGTGGTTGGGTGGAGCGATGGTTTAAAAGTGAGAAAGGCAGAGCGGACGGCGTAATTTGACGCCAACGGCATCCGCGAAACGGCTTATCGAGATCGCTCGTTCTATAATCAAAGCAAGTCAGCTGTATCTCTCCAACCGATGCAGGCTGATTGTCATGCCGCTGAGCGGGGCCGCGGAGACCGCCGAGTCCAAATGCCAGAACATATTAAGAAGAAATTGTCGGAAGAGATCCACGCCCTGGAGCACGAATTAAACCACGAGCTCCCGAAAGAGTTAAAGAAGGCCGTGGCCATGGGCGACCTGAGTGAAAACGCCGAGTACCACATGGCCAAGCAACGGCAGGAGTTCGTTCGGGCGCGGCTGGGACAACTGAAAAAGAGGATGGCCGACCTGTCGCTGGTGAACATGAACAATATTCCGCGCGACAAGGCGGCGCTGGGATCGACGTTGAAGGTATATGACTCGACTAAGGACGAAGAGATCCAATACAAGCTGGTGACGAGCGAAGAGACGGACGTGACCAAGGGCCTGATTTCTACGACGTCGCCGATCGGGCGGGCACTGATGGGCAAGAAGGTCGGGGACACGGCCATGGTGGTGACCCCCAACGGGAACCGGGAACTGGAAGTGCTTTCGCTGATGACGATTCATGATGACGAGGAGCAGGAAGCGGAATGAGCTGGACGAGCGCAGTCGGGCGCGGGTCGAAATGGATCCTGCACAAGATCGTGCATGGGCTGGCGCTCACCAAGATCAATCCGAATTACCTGACATTTCTGGGACTGGTGATCAACCTGGGGGCGGGCGTGCTGTTCGGATACGCCGCCGGCGAAAACCAGGGACGATTATTCCGCTATGCGGCGCTGGTGATCATCGGCGCCGGTATTTTCGACATGGTGGACGGCCGAGTGGCGCGAGCTACCGGGCAGGTGACCGACTTCGGCGGCTTCTTCGATTCGGTCATCGATCGCTACAGCGACGTGGCGCTCTATTTCGGACTGCTGGTCTATTACGCCCGCGCCAACCGTTTCTTCTACGTGGTGCTGACCGCGATCGTCATGGTCACTTCGGTCATGATCAGCTACACCCGGGCGCGGGCCGAGACGCTGATCAGCAAGTGCAAGGTCGGCTTCATGGAACGCCCGGAGCGGATCGTACTGGTGATCATCGGCGCCTGGTTCAACCGCATGGCCCCAGTGCTTTGGGTGATTGCAGTGATTGGCAATATCACAGTGATTCACCGCATCCTGCATACCTACCGTGAAACCCGGGAACGCGATTTGTCCCGTCCGCACGAGCCTGAGCCCATCGAGCAAGAGTGGGCGCCGAAGTAAGACAAGCTATTACAGACGTTTCGCCCCGGCGGGGCTGGGATGGTTTGCTCTGCTGACCCACGGCTTACGCCGTGGGCTGCACACTCTGGCGCCGCCTCCGGCGGCTATGCCCCCGCGGCTTGCGCCGTGGGCTACACATTCTGCGCTATCATGCCAAGTTCCGCGTGAAAACAACGGGCACGGCGGAGGAGTTTGTTTGTCAGAACAACCGATTCTGTTGATCCACGGCGGCGCGTGGGCAATTCCCGAAGACATGGTCGAAGCCCATCGGAAGGGCGTCCGCAAAGCCGCGGATACCGGGTGGCATGTGCTGGAGCGCGGCGGGTCGGCACTGGATGCGGTGGAGGCGGCCATCGTCGTCATGGAAGACGATGAGACGTTTGATGCGGGAAGGGGAAGCTTCCTCACTCGCGACGGTCGCGTGCAACTCGATGCCCTAATGATGGACGGACGGACGCTGCGCGCCGGCGGGGTGGGCTGCGTCGAGCACATTCGGAATGCCATCCATGCCGCCCGCAAGGTGCTGGAAGAGAGCGTGCACGTTTACCTGGTGGCGCAGGGAGCGGAAGAATTTGCGCAGGCACATGGCATCGAGCTTTGCGCGAACGAGGAGTTGGTGATTCCGCGGGAAGTCGAGCGTCTGAAACAATCTCAGAAGAAGGAGGTGGCGGGCGAGAAGCACGAGATTTTTGCTTCGCCGACCACCTCGCACGACACCGTGGGGGCAGTCGCGCTGGATGCCGGCGGCAACATTGCCGCGGGGACCTCCACCGGAGGCACGCTGAACAAGACGCCGGGGCGTGTCGGCGATTCGTCCCTGATCGGCTGCGGGTGCTTCGCCGACAATGAAAGTGCCGCGTGCTCGACCACCGGCTGGGGCGAGCCGATGATGAAACTGGTGCTGGCGAAGTGGGCGGCGGACCAGGTCATGGCAGGCGGGCACCCAAAAAAGGTCGCAGCGGCGGCAATTCACTACTTGCACAGCCGCTTGCACGGGCACGGCGGCCTGATCCTGCTGGATGCGAAGGGATGTTTTGGACTGGCGCACAAAACGCCGCGCATGGCATGGGCGCTGCGCACACCGAGCCGGCAAGAAGACGGAATCAAGTTGGATCCAACGACGTTAGCGTCTTAGACCCAGGATACGCATCGAGTGGTTGCGAATTTCCCGGTCAAGCTAAAAGAGGGGCTTGAGTGAATACCTAGGCTTGCCTTCCGAGTACCTTCTGATGTAAAACCCTGCAACATTGCCTGCACCAGAGTCAATTTCTTACCTATGGCTGGGAGTCGGCCGACCGACGACATGTTCTCCGGTGTGTTCGTTCAGCGTGCGAAAGGCGGGTTGGTGATGACGCAAGCTATGAAGGCATGCCTGGTGATTTTTGTGATGTTGCTGATGGCGGGCGACGCCGCCGCGCAATCAGCTGCGACAGCGCAGCTTCATGTCACCGTGAAAGATCCCAAAGGCGCGGTGGTAAAGAACGCGACCGTTACTGCACGTGACGACGCGAGAAACACGGAGCGTGTCGCCACCAATAACGTCGAAGGCGAGTATCAGATCCTGGCCATCCCCCCGGGGCAGTACACGATCACGGTGCAGGCGCCCGGGTTCGCGAAGACGGTGGCGAGGGACGTTACATTGACCATCGGACAGACGGCCGAGGTGCCGATGACTTTGCGTGTGGCGGCGGTGGAGTCCGTCGTCAACGTGAGCGCCGAAGCGGAGCTGATTGAGACGCAGCGCACCGTCTCCACCACGACCATCGACCAGGAGCGCATCGAGAACCTGCCGATCAACGGGCGCAACTACATCAACTTCGCGCTGACGGATTCCAAGCTGGCGCGCGACACCGCTCCCAGCATCGGAGCCGCGCCAACCTCGGGGCTGAACTTCGGCGGACAGCGCGCGCGCGCCAACCTGGTCAACGTGGATGGCACCGACGCGGTGGACAATTCCACGAACGGCATCCGGTCCACGGTTTCGCAGGAGGCGGTACAGGAATTCCAGATCATGACCAACGGCTACGCGGCCGAGTATGGCCGGGCGTCCGGCGGCGTAGTCAACATCATCACCCGTTCCGGCAGCAACGACTTCCACGGCAGCCTCTACGGCTACCTGCGCAATCGCGATTTTCAGGCGGTGAATCCGTTCAGCAACGTGTCGAACCCGGCCTACACCAGGGTCCAGGCGGGCGCCACGGCGGGCGGCGCGATTCGGAAAGACAAGACGTTTTATTACTTTTCGTTTGAAACCACGCGGCGGCACGAGACTGGCTTCTCGACCATCGGCGCCGACAATTTCGGGCTTTTGCCGATTCCGACGCCGCTGGGAACGCTGCAGTTGACGCCGACCCAAGCCGCTTTCCTGCAGAGTCCGACGCTTGTGGGTTATCTTACCAACCCGAGCGTGCTGGTCCGGACGACAGCCAATACCTTGGTGGGCAACTACCTGGCATTGGCCGGCGGGGGCGCGGGTATCGCGATCAATGGCGTACTTCCAGCGGGAGTAGCCGCCGCCGGGCATTTCCCGGCACTGAATCTTTTCCCCACCTCCGGCGCTCCGCTGCCGGCGTCATTTATGCCGCTGCTCAACCAAGAGGGCAACTATCCCGTATTCGAAGGCACCAGCATTTATTCCTTGCGCCTGGACCAGAAACTCAGCGCCAACAACCAACTCATGTTGCGCGCCAACGTGAGTCCGAGCACGGTCAACGGAATCCAGGTACAGGGGCAAAACCAAAACTTCGGCCAGAACGGGTACTCGCGCACCGCGCTGCAGCAGTTTCGCGATTTTGCCATCACCGCGCAAGAGACGGCGGCGCTGAGCAACAACAAGATCAACGAGTTCCGGTTTCAGTATGCGCGCCGCGGCCTGCTGTTTGACTTCAACACTTTGACTCCAACCGGCCCGAATGCCGCCGTCAACATAGCGGGTTTCGCTTTCATTGGACGCGAGCCGTTTTCCTTCATCCGGCGCACGGAAAAGCGTTACCAGTTCACCGACAGTTTCACCTGGTCGGTGGGCAGCCACGCCATCAAGTTCGGCGGTGACTTCAACCGGCTTCCGGTGGTCGCCGATTTCACAGTCAATTTCGGCGGTGTCTACAATTTTGACGAATTATCGGCGCCGTCAAGTCTGCAGAACGTCCTGCCGGGGCTGGTATTTCCCAGTTTAAGCGCGGTGCAGGCGTACGGCATGGGGATCCCGCAGAATTTCATCCAGGGCATTGGGAATCCGCATGCGGAGTTCGTCAACACGCCACTGGGGTTCTTCATCCAGGACTCATGGCGCGTCAAGCCGAACCTGACATTGAACTACGGCGTCCGCTATGACGTGGAATTGGTTCCGGGATCGCCTGCGTTGAACGCCATCTCGGTACCGGCGTACAAGGCGCTCGGTCTCGCCAACGGCATCCCGCAGGACAACAACAATGTCGCCCCTCGCATAGGTGTCGCGTGGGACCCGTGGAAAGACGGCAAGACGGTGGTCCGCGCATCGTATGGTTTGTTCTACGATCATCCGCTGCTCGGCCTGCAGTTCCTCGCGCAGGCCACCGACGGGGCGGGAACCCCGCAGGTTCTGCTGCTCGGTACCAACCCGTGCGGCGCTCCTGATCCAGCGAATCCCGTCAAGACGATCGTGGGCGGGATGACGGCCACCAGCACGTTCCAAGGAACGGTGAAAAGCTGCCTGGGACCGTTCGGTTCATTCTCGGACGCGTTTGGTTACAACCCCGCCCAGCAGCGCTTCACCGCCGATCTGCCGAATTCACTGTGGATCAACCAAAACTACCTGGCTCCGGCAATTCCAGTGGCACCCAATGTGAGTTTCCCGACGCCGCTGGGCTTCCTGCCTTTCGGGTTCCCGCTGTCGAGCAATTTCCAGTACGCCTATTCCAACCAGGCGAACCTGTCGGTGGAACACGACTTGGGTAACGGCTACGCCGTGAACATCGCCTACAACTTCAACGGCGGCCGCCATCTAAACCGGCCGGTCAATTCCAATACTCCCCACGGCGATCTGGTGTGGGCCAACTACATCAACGACGGCGGCTCACCTCTGAATCCGTTGAATGCCCTGGCGGTCCAGGATTGCGGCATTATCGGCGGCAAGACGGTGGTGCCGGCCACGCTGGCTAATTTCTTCCGGCCTTCGGGCATGAATCCGGCGCTGGTGCCCTGGTTCAGCGTGGTGCCGGCAGTCGGCACGACCACCAACTGCACCGCGTTCACAGCCGCGTTCCTGGCGTCGAAAGGGCTGGGGGTGGATGCCTCCGGCAAGCCGCTGCCTACCATCCCCTTCGCCGACATGGCGGCCCAGCATTCCAGCGGCAGCTCGGTCTATCACGCGCTCACCGTGAACCTGCGCAAGCGCTTCAGCAACCACTATGAGTTCCTGGCGTCCTACACCTGGTCGCACGCCATTGACGATTCCACCGACCTGGAATCGCCGCTGTCGCCCCAGGACGCATACGACCTGCGCGCCGAGCGGTCCAATTCCACCTTCGATCAGCGGCACCGCTTCGTTTTCAGTGGCGTCTACCAGACAGGAAAGCGGAGCGGCAGTGGATTCATCAGCAAGCTCGGCAGCGACTGGACCTTCTCCCCCATCATCGAAGTGGCGTCGGGCCGGCCGTTCACGGTCTTCACCGCAGTTTCCACGCGCAACTTCCAATTCGCACCCAATTCGGCCCGGCCCAACATCGTGGCTCCGAATGCGCCGGTCACTGCGTGCGGCGACCAGGCTTTTACCTCGCCGTTTATAGCCGGGGTGGCGTTCCAGTTGCCCTGTCCGGCCAACGGCAGCTTCGACGGCAACGAGGGGCGGAACCAGTTCAACAAGCCCTACACCCTTTTCAACGATCTGCGGGTGGCGCGTCGCATTGCGATCACCGAGCGAATCGGGTTGGACGCCATTGTGGACATCTTTAACCTGGTCAACAAATTCAACGTCGCCGACGTCAATCCGCTGTACACCGAGGCGGGCCGTCCGACCGCTGCCTTCGATCCGCGCCAGTTTCAGTTCGCACTCAAGCTGACCTGGTAAAGACTAAGTTTTGAGCTGCAGGCTCCGGGCGCGACCACCGGAGCCTTTTTCTCGCCGCGGCATGGTTGTTTGCTTTGTGCTTCCGTCCCGCGCATTTACCATTCCTGCTTATGCCAGAACAAGCCAAGCCCTGCTTCGCAGATGCGACCCACTGCATCCACGCGGGCGAGGAGCGTCACGGAACCAACGAAAGCCTGGTCACCGACATTGCCCAGACCTCCGTTTTCGTGATGCCCAGCCTGGAGGAGCTCCGCCGATACGCCGAGGGGAAATCGAAGGCGTACATGTATTCACGCTACGCGAACCCCACCACGACCGTCGCCGAACAGAAGATCGCGGCGCTGGAACACGCAGAATCATGCGTGGTGACCTCGAGTGGCATGGCGGCGGAGCTGGCTATGTTCATGGCCCTATGCGAAAGCGGCGACGAGATTATCTCCATGCTCGACATCTACGGCGGCACGACCAAGCTCTTTCAGACAGTTTTGCCGCGGTTTGGAATTCGGATCCGGTTGGTATCGTTCCAAGATCTGAACAAAATCGAAAGCTATTTTTCCGAGCGCACGAGGCTGTTGTTCCTGGAGACGCCGACGAATCCGACGCTGCGCTGCGCCGATATCGCCCACTTGTCCGGCTTGGCTCACCGGCGCGGCATCACTGTCGCGGTCGACAGCACCTTCGGCACGCCGATCCTGCAAAAGCCGCTGGAGCTGGGCGCCGACATAACCCTGCACTCAGCGACCAAGTACCTGGCCGGACATAACGACCTGACTGCGGGCGCGGTTGCGGGAAGCAGCAAGTGGCTGGACACCATCCGCGAGATGGTGAAGTACACCGGGGGCTGCCTGGATCCGTTCGGTTCGTTCCTGCTGATTCGGGGTTTGAAAACCCTGCAGATCCGGGTTGACCGCGCCTGCTCCAACGCTCGCGCCATCGCCGAGGCCCTGCGCCATCACCCGAAGGTAGAGCGGGTGTTCTATCCCGGTTTCGACGAGGACCCCGGCCATGAAATCGCACGCCGTCAAATGAATGATTTCGGCATGATGGTTTCCTTCGACGCTAAGGGCGGAGGCCCGGCGGCAGAACGGTTCATCGATTCCCTGAAGCTGTGGTACCTGGCGACCAGCCTGGGCGGGGTGGAATCCACCGTGTCCTATCCCCTGCTCTCGTCCCACGTCGGTTTAACCGACAAGCAATTGGAACTGTTGGGGGTTTCCGCGGCAACGGTGAGACTCTCGGTGGGCATCGAAGAAGCAGCAGATCTGGTGACCGATCTCGAGCAGGCTCTGGGAAGTGCGTAAACCCGGCCGGGCTTGTCCTTTCGGGTGCCGGTAAGATGTTCTCTCGATTGACCCGCCGCTCACGACCACGATACGATTTTGCGGGCTGGATGGCCGCCCCGGAGGGATCGACCCGGAACGCGCTTCTCACGAGGTTGCATGCATAGGTACTGGTCCTTTCCAATCGCCGGCGCGGTTTGCCTGTCGCTGCTCTCCTGCAAGACCGAGGAGACCAAGCAGACGACAGCCGCTCCGCCAGTGCAGGCCATGGCTCCCAGCCTGCCGACCGTGCAACCGGCTCCGCCGCGCAAGATTGAAGAAAAGGTCCAGCCCAAAGTCGATCCCGTCGACGCACTCATTGCCAAGGTTGACAAGGAATACCAGGCGGGTTTGACCAACTACACCGCCGGACACCTTGATGCCGCCAAGGACAATTTTGATCGCGCCTTTGACCTGCTGTTGGCGTCGGGACAGGACATCCACGGCAACGACCGCCTACAGCAGGAATTCGATAAGCTCGTCGAGGGCGTAAATAACCTTGAACTTGTGGCCTTGAAGGCCGGAGACGGCTTTACCGAGCAGAAGTCAGAGCCCGCGCCTATCGACGAAGCGAACGAGGTTACGTTCCCGGTTGATCCGAATGTTCGCGCCCGGGCCGAGAGGGAAATCAAGGACATCCATTCCGACCTGCCGCTGGTGATTAACGACGAGGTCGCCCGCTACATCAGCTATTTTTCCACGCACGGACGCGGCACGCTGGAGCATGCGTTGATCCGCTCCGGCCGCTATCGCGAGATGATTCTGCGCATCCTCAGCCAGGAGGGCGTGCCGCAAGATCTTATCTACCTTGCCGAAGCCGAATCCGGGTTCCACCCGCTGGCATTGTCGCGCGCCGGCGCGCGCGGCATGTGGCAATTCATGGCGAGCCGAGCCTCGGGGTATGGTCTGCAGCGTAACTGGTGGCTGGACGATCGCCAGGACCCGGAGAAGTCTACTCACGCCGCGGCACGGCACTTAAAGGACCTGTATAACCAGTTTGGCGACTGGTACCTGGCCATGGCTGCCTACAACTCCGGGCCGGGAACGGTGCAGTCGGCAGTACAGCGCACCGGATATGCCGACTTCTGGCAGCTCTACCGCCGGGGTGTCCTCCCGAAGGAGACACGCAATTACGTCCCCATCATTCTGGCGGTTGCCATCATGGCCAAGAATCCAACGCAGTACGGGCTCGACCACCTGGAGGCAGAACCGCCGCTTCGCGCCGATCGTGTAGAGATCAACTACCCGGTGGATCTCCGTCTGGTCGCTGAGTGCGTGGACACCAGCGTGGCTACGCTGCAGGAACTCAATCCCAGTCTGTTGCGGATGACCACCCCCAAAGACGGGACCTTCTCCCTAAGGCTGCCGGCCGGCACGGCCAGCAAGTATCAGCAAACCATCGCCGCGATTCCCAAAGACATGCGCGTGGCGTGGCGGTATCACAAGGTGAACAAAGGGGAGACGCTGGCCGACATCGCGCGCCAGTATCACACCACTTCCAATGCCATCGCCCAAGTCAACAATCTTCGGGACGGAGAGGTCGGCGCCGATTCGAAGCTGATCATTCCGGTTGCTCCGGGGCGGCACGCGGCGAGCGGTGGAGGTGATGTCGCGTACGCCAAGCGCCCGACCCTCTACAAAGCCCGCAAGGGGGACACGGTTCTCTCTATCGCGGACGATTTTGGCGTTCCCGCGGAAAAGATCCGCAAATGGAACCGGATCCACGGTAACCAGGTGCGCGCCGGGCAAACCCTGCGTGTCTATCGGCCGATTGCCGGCAGGGCCGAAGCGAAGCGGGAAACAGCCGGAGGCAGGACGCCTAAGTTGAAGAATGTCAGCAGCTTGCAAGCTTCCAACGGGCGGATGCTGCGTCACAAGGTCAAGCCCGGCGAAACCCTTTTCAGCATCGCCAACCGATACAACACCACCGTCGCCGCTCTCCGCCGGGACAACAAGGTATCCAGTCTGAAGGCCGGCGACGTGCTTGTCATCCGCACTCCTTAGTTTCCTCGGCACGCCCTCCCGAAGCCGTTCGCTGTGCATCTCTGCCCTCAAAGTTCCGCATCCATGCAAGCGCTGGTGGTGAAGCGAAAAATTGCTGTGCTATAATCCGCCGCGGTTTTTTGGTCAGCATTCATCGGCTCTGTTGCATTGACCGGGCACAACCGCGAGCTGCCTCGGTGTCAGTAACGCCGCGCTCGCCAATTGGGAGGATACATGTACGACGACGTGATTCTTTACGGACGCGACGACGAGATGGATGAGTTTGGCGAAACCGGCTCTTATGGTGAAAATCTGGAAGAGGATTTCGAGGAAGAAGAAGAGGAAGAAGAAGAGCCGGCAGGCGCCATGACCTCAACGCCCGCCGTTGGCGGCCCGCCCACCGGTGGCGCAGGCACCTCCGGCGGAGGTGGCGGCGAAGGCGGTGGCGGCGGCCGCAAGAAAGCGGCGCGCAAGAAGGGCGGCGCGAAAAAGAAGGGTGGCGCCAAGAAGAAATCCGCCGCGCGCCGGGGCGGAGGCGCGCGCAAGAAGGCCGGCGCCGCTCGCAAGAAAAGCGCGAAAAAGAAAGGTGGGGCGAAGAAGAAGGGCGGCGCGAAAAAGAAGGGCGGCGCCCGGAAAAAAGGCGGGCGCGGCCGCAAGCGCCGTTAACCACTGGTGCCACGTTTCGAGTTTCGCGTTTCACGCTGGACAGCGCGAGTCGTAGAACGTTTTGCGAAGAGAGAAAAGAGCCGCGGTTCTGGCCGCGGCTTTTTATTTTTGAACCTGTCTTCTTCCGGACGCCCAATTCGCAATTCGCTACTTCTTGCCCAGTACCGCGCTCAAACAGCGTCCGTACAAGTCAATCAGATGGTCGGCGTATTCTGCCGGCTTGGCGGGCTGGCCGCCCTGGAATCCGGTGACGCCGGAGCCGGTCTTGCCATAGCTGGTCGTCATGGCGATGAACTTCATCATGTCGAGCGCGATATCTTCGTTGCGCCGCGAACCGACGCTAATGCCAGGCGTATCGTTCATGCAAAATTCCTCCCTGCTGTGGTAGATGAGTGGCTGGTCTGCGCGGCTGCGCGCGAGGTCAGAACTTCACGATGATATCAAAGCGGTAGCGGGTAGTTGGTTGCGGCACGGCCTTCGCCGCGCTCAGGGTGATAACGCGCAACTCAGGTCTCGATGCCCACGTGGCAAACCCGGCCCACGATGTAGTCCGAACTTCTTTTCCCTTCCTCGATCGGCAACACCGCCACCGGGTAGGCCTGGTTGTGCGGGCGCAGCACCAGGTTGCGCTCGGCCAATTCCACGTACTTCACGGTGCAGCCACCGTTCACCCGCACCGCGTACATGTTCTGCTCGCTGCGGCGATACGGCTTGAGGGAGTTGTAATGGCGGTCGATGAGCAGGATGGAGCCGGGCAGCAGGCGCGGGTACATGCTCATGCCATCGCGCGCGTCCACCCGCAGCAGCACGAAACGGCGCCAGTGGTCGCGCGGCGTGGCCGATTCTGGGCGCAAGCGCCGTAGAAAACTTTTCTTGAATTTGAGCATGTCGTGCACCGCTTCGCTGGTAATTTCGGGCTCGCCCGCCGCGATGGCTCCATCCACCAGCAGCACGCCCTCGAACTCGCCTTCGCTGGGGGGGACGATGGTGGCGCGTTTGTTGATCTCCGCCGGGTCGAGCAGGTCGAGCACCGAGAGCTGCAGCGCGCCCAGCACCCGATCCATGGCGGCCAGGCTCAAGGAACGTTTCCGGTTCAGGAAGTTGGAGACGTGCGCCTGCTGGAAACCAGCCATGGCAGCCAGCTTCAGGCCAGTGAGCTCCCCGTTCTGAATGCGCGCCAGCAGCAGCTGCCGCAGCCTCTCCTGTAACGAGCGGAATTTCATGGCCACTTATTGTATATCAACGAGATATACTTGCGCACAAGCAAATAACTTTTAGAAATTTTATTCTTGACATGAAAATTCAACAAGCTATATTGTGCACCTCTTATTATAACTGGTCGGAAAGGAACTTGTTGATATGTCCGCCCCTCCCTCCCGCCTCCCGCAAACCAGTTCCACGCCGGAATACCCGGCAACCGCCGGCGAGACTTCGGATGAAGAAGGAGTCCTGCTCGCCTTGCGCCGCAGGGTGCAGCAATCGGAACTGCTCGCCGCCGCGACCGAACGCCTGCTACGGAAGATGCAATTCAACGGGCGGCTGATCGTCGCGGTCCACAACGGCCGCATCTTCAAATCCGCGTACGAGGAAGGATACTTTCGGCGCAAGAACGATCTCGAATTCGGCTAGTTGCAATTCCCGCGGTCCCAAGAATTCAATAGCCCACCAGGTCTACGGTAACCAACAACCAGCCCTGCGCTCTACGGCCTCAGCCGTTCGGCGGAGGGCTTTTTCATATTTTGTTTTCTTAGGAGAACTCATGCCGTGCCACCCTGTCCTTGTCCACTTCCAGCTCAAGTATTGCGAACGCTGCGGCGGCCTATGGCTGCGCGCCGATGGCGTCACCACTCCGTATTGCCCCGTCTGTGAGGAATTCATGGCGGAGCTGCCGCTGCGCATCCGCGCGCCTCGGCGAAAGAATACTCCCGCCACGCCGGCGGCTCTGCGCGATCTCACCGCGGTCGTGGCCGTCTCGAGGTGTCGCGCATGAGCCGGCACAGGCCTTCCCTCCCCCCTCCGCTGCCTGAATTGTCCATCTATCGCGACCACTGCATCGCATTGCTCCGCCGGTATTTCTGCATATCGGTGGAAGTAGGGCGCCTGCCGGCGATCCTGGGCCGCGAACTGTTCACCGCCCGGTGGCAAGATTTCCACGTGCACTCGTTCGAAGACACGGCGCTGTTCGTGATCGACGTCGAACACTGCCTCGACCGCCTGCCGCCTTTCGATAAGGAATTGATCGCGCACATCGTTTTGCAGGAGTACACAGAAGAAGAAACGGCGCGGCTGCTGCACTGTGGTGCGCGGACCATCCGACGGCGGCTGCCGGATGCGCTCGATTGCCTGACCGAGATGTTCCTCCGAAGAAGGATGTTGAACCTGAGCGAGGAAATCTGCCGCGGCCTGGTCGGTTCCGAATGCGTCCCCGACTGCGCGGAGGACAAGCAAGGAAGCACCACTCACGTCGCAATTCTTCACGCCAGTTGCGACGGTTCTCGTCTTGAGATTGGGCTTGTCAAGCCCCCTTTTTCACTAAAATCCCTTCAACCTGCTCTCATCAAACCAGATAAATTTGTTCAGGATGTGGCCGGTTTACCCCCTGCAATCTGCTATGCTCGATTAGTAAGCTGAATTGAGGCATTCATCCGGGCGCGCCGTCAACCACGACGCGCCTTTTTGCTTTTATGGCTACCAAACACGAATCGTCGATGGCTAATCGAGCAAGACCGACTGATCAAAACGCTTCCGAAGCCGCGCCAACCGCGACATTGCCGGACGCCGTGGTGCAGATCCGCGAGGCGCGCGACCGCATTGTCGCCGCCGTGATCGCGCGCGCCGAGAAGGAAGGCAGCTACCAGCACGCTAAGTGGCTGTTCGAATGGGGCGGCCTTGTCCCATCCGGGCACGGCGCGCCCGAAGACGAACCGTCGTTCATCCGTTTACTTTTGGAGCAATTGCAGATTCCGGAAACCCCGGAGGAACTAGCCGCCGAATTTTCAGCAAACAATCGTGCCGTAGAATGAATCTGTATAGAGACAAACCTGTACAGGAGCGGCGGCGCGAATGGACATGACCTGGGTTACCGACCGCATCGCGGTTGGAGGTGGCATCTGGACTGCAGAGAAGATGACGCAAGTAGCCGAAGCGGGCGTCACCCACATCATCGACATGCAGATCGAGTTCGATGACACGGCGTTGGCGGAGCCGCACGGCATCAAGGTGCATTGGAATCCGACCGACGATGATTTCCAGGTCAAGGGCCGGGAGGTGTTCCAGCCGGCCGTTGATTTCGCAGTGAAGGCCCTGGAGGCGGGCAATGGCAATCGTCTGTTTATCCATTGTGCCGCCGGGGTGCATCGCGCGCCCATGATGACGCTCGCCATCCTGCGGGTCCTCGGCTTTGCGCTGTCGGAGGCCATGGAGTTGATCGAAAGCCGCCGCCCGGTGGTGGACTTCGCCGCGGTTTACGTGCGCAGCGTGGAAAACTTCGTCCGCGACAGCAAGCCGGCTGCCGAAACCAAGAATTAGGCGTTCAGCAGCAAGCAGCGCGTCTGCAGTTCCGACTTTAAAGTTCTGATTTCGAACCACCAACGAAGAATGCTTATGACTTCCAGACATAGCCGCCTTGGGCGGCTTTTTTGTTGCCTGCTGATGTTGGGCATGGCTGCCTTCGCCGCGGACCCGTCAAAGACGACGATATCCGACGTAATCTATCGCGCCGATGGCACACCGGCCTCCGGCACGCTGTTGATTTCCTGGGGAGTTGCCAACAATCGCAACCTTATCGGCCGATTCACCACACCAGTGCTGACGCTGGCTCGGCTTTCACGTGTCCAGGACTTTTACATTCGGGCCTACGACGCCTCGGCGCCGCCGCTCTACTCTCGCGACTCCGCGCTCCTGCATGTGGATTATCCGTTCTAGTTCTCGCTCAGCACCCAATGTTCAGGAATTTGTTTATGCATGAATGTTCAGTAATCGATTTCGAGCGCCAGGTTCTGGAAGACCTGGCCGAAATCAAGACCAACATGAAATGGCTGCTCGGCAACGGCAAGCCCGGCTACCTCCAGGAACTTGCCGAGCGCGTGGACCGCCACGAGCGCATGGTCCAGCGCTTCACCGGCATTGGCGGCTTGCTCGCCGGCGTGCTCACAATCGTCCACCTCGGCCTCGACTACTTCCGGATGCACCGCTGACCATGAACCGCCACGAATTTATCGCCAGCGCTACACGAGCGGCGATCGCCAGTTCCCGGCACTCGGGTTTTCCTCCCGGGATGACGGTGGCGCAAGCCGCGCTGGAGAGCAGCTGGGGGCAATCGCGGCTCGCGCGCGATGCCCACAATTATTTCGGAATCAAGGCGCATGGCGACCATCCCCGGGTGGAGTACCCGACGCGCGAACACGTCGGGGGCCGGGAGGAGCGAATCATCGCCCAGTTCGCCGCCTACGCGTCAATGGAAGATTGTTTCGCCGATCGCGATCGCATCCTCTTGACAGCGCCCTGTTACGCGGAAACACGGGCCTGCAGCGGCAATCCCGATTCCTTCGCGCGGGCGCTGGCAAAGCACTGGGCGACCGACCCGGAATACGCAGAAAAATTGCTTTGCGTATATCGCGACAATCGGCTCGGCGAACTTGATTTCGTTCACCCCACCGCCCAATCACCTGATTCAGCGCCGGGTCATCCTCCATCCGATTCTTAACTTAAGGAGCAACCATGAACTTTCTCTCAGTCCTGCTGCGCGGCATCGCATTTATTCCCGCCATTGTCCAAGGGGTCGAAGGCGTTTTCGGCACCAAGAGTGGCGCGGAAAAGAAAAATGCCGCGTTGAACTTCGTCTCCTCGGCGCTTTCCATGGCCGGAGCGGTCACCAACAAAGAAATCGTGGACGTGGAAAAATTCCGCGGCGGTCTCGGCCAGATCATCGACGGGACCGTGCAGTGCCTGAACGCCTCCGCGTGGGCGAAAGCGAAATAGCCATCTCCAGTCAGCACTCAGCATTCAGTCACTCGGGCTTCTCGCGGCAAGAAGAAGCCGCCAGCACCTGCGACGGCTGAATGCTGGCGGCTGATTGCCGAATGCCGGTCTATCCCAACGGCTCGTTCCAGTTCTCCAGGTACTTGGCGACATCGCGCAGGTACTGGTCGCCGACCGCGCCGTCGACGACGCGGTGATCGTATCCCAGGATAATGTGGCCGACCGAGCGTATGGCGATCGAATCCATGCCGTTCTCGTCGGTGACAACCACCGGCTGCTTCTTGATCGATCCCACGCCCAGAATCGCTACTTGCGGCTGCATGATGATCGGCAGACCGAACATCTGCCCGTAGCTGCCGGGATTGGTGATGGTGAACGTGCCGCCCGCAACCTCGTCCGGCAGCAGCTTCTTGCTGCGCGCCCGGTCGGCAAGATCGATGATGGCGCGCTGCAATCCGAGAAAATTCAACTCCTCGGCGCGCTTGATCACGGGCACGATCAGTCCCCAGTCCAACGCCACCGCGATGCCGAGATTAACGTTGCGGTGATAACGGAGGTTGTCGCCCTCCACCGATGCGTTGATGATCGGCCAGGCACGGATGGCTTCAATGGCTGCGCGGCAGAAGAACGGCATCATCGTCAACCGCGTGCCGGTACGCTGCTCGAAGCCCTTTTTCTCGCGCTGCCGCACCGTCATCACCCGGGTCAAGTCCACTTCGAAGACGCTGTGCACGTGCGCACTGGTGCGCTTCGATTCCACCATGCGCTCGGCAATTTTCTTGCGCATGGGTGACATCGCCACCAGTTCGCCGGGAATCGCCATCGGCTGTGGCTGTGGCATCGACGGCGCCGCCGCTCCCGGCTGATATGGCGGACGCTGGGCCGCGGCTGTCTCCTGCTGTGCCGCACTCGCGGCTGCGGCTGGGCGTTGCCCTGGCGCAGGCCGGTGCTCGACAAACTGCAGGATGTCTTCTTTCGTGATGCGGCCGCCCAGTCCTGTCCCCGGTACCTGGTTCAGGTCCACGCTGTTCTCGCGCGCGATGCGGCGCACCAGCGGCGACGACCGCACCCGCTCGCCCTCATTCTCGGCGGCGTGCGGGAACTCCACAACTTCATGTTTCTGTGCCGCCGCCCCCTGCTGATCGCTTTGCGCCGCAGGCTGCTGTGCCTGCGGTGGCGCCTTCTGCGTTTGCGCCGGGCCTTCGGTTGAAACGGCGCCTCCTGTGGTCTTCGCTGCCGTCTTCGCCGGCTCCGGCGTTGGCGGCGCTGCGGGCGCTCCTTTCTCGGCCTTCGACGCAGGCGCGGCAGGCGCAGTTTTCTCCGTGGCGGAAGCCTGCGTTTGGGGAGCGGGCGCGGACGCGGCAGCCTCGCCTTCGGCGGCGATGGTGCCGACCACGGTGTTCACCTGCACGGTGGTGCCTTCCGGAACCTTGATCTCCTTCAGTACGCCGGCGGTGGGCGAAGGGATCTCGGCGTCCACCTTGTCGGTAGAGATTTCAAATAGCGGCTCGTCGCGGTTGACTTTATCGCCCGGCTTCTTCAGCCACTTGGTAATGGTTCCCTCAAAAATCGATTCCCCCATCTGGGGCATGACCACGTCAGTCGGCATCGTCGGTCCTTCTTTCGTGAAATCAGAGCGGGGTCACACAGCGCAGCGGATACCCCATCCGCAACCGCACATTATAAAGCCGCCAGCAATCAGCCCTCAGCATTGAGCCGAATTGGCGGGGGCGTTCAATTTGTTTGGCTGAATGCTAATGGCTGACTGACCGCTCAGTACGCCATCAGACGTTTGGCCTCGCGCACCACATCGTCCGCCTTGGGAAGGAACCACTCCTCCAGCGGCGGCGAAAACGGCACCGGCGTGTCCTTCGAAGTGATTCGCACAACCGGGGCGTCCAGCCAATCAAACGCCTCTTCATTAATGATGGCGGCTAGCTCGCCCGCGATGCCGCCGGTACGCACATCTTCGTGCAAAATGATGGCGCGGTTGGTCTTCTTCACCGTGGCCGCGATCGCCTCGCGATCCAGCGGCAGCAGCGTGCGCAGGTCGACGACCTCCAGTTCAATGCCGTCTTTCACCAATGTTTCCGCGGCTTCCAGCGCGGCGTGCACCATGGCGGCGTAAGTGATCACGGAAACGTGGCGCCCCTCGCGCGCCACGCGGGCTTTCCCGAGGGGGACGGTGTAGTCGCCCTGGGGCAAATCTTCTTTAATGCGCCGGTACAAGAACTTGTGTTCGAAGAAGACGACGGGGTTGTTGTCGCGGATGGCGGACTTGATGAGCCCCTTGGCATCGTAGGCTGTCGCCGGGCAGACCACCTTCAGACCCGGCGCATGCACGAACCACGCTTCCGGGTTCTGCGAATGGAACGGACCGCCGTGTACGCCGCCGCCTGAGGGACCGCGCAGCACCAG
>DASSIZ010000081.1 GCA_035691485.1 Terriglobales bacterium | reverse complement strand
GATGACGCAGGGCGTGGTCTCCATGGATGAAATGCCCCCCAACTATGTACCGGCTGTGAACATGCTGAAGGAGGAGCGATACGAACCGGGTATCGCCTTGCTGCTTGCCATTACCGAGAAGATGCCTGCATTCACGGCGGCGTACATCGATCTCGGCATGGCGTATGCGCGAACTGGCGACCTGGACCGCGCGGAGGCCAGCTTGAACAAGGCGCTGCAATCGGATCCAAAACAGCCTGTCGCTTATAACGAACTCGGTATGGTGCAGCGCCGCAAGGGACAGTTTGCAAAAGCACGCACAAGTTATGAGGCGGCCCTCGCACAATCCGCCGACTTTCCATATGCGCACAGGAACCTCGCGATTCTGTGCGACTTGTATCTCGGGGATTACACCTGCGCGATGACACATTACGAGGCGTACAACCGAATCGTTCCGGATGACACCGAGGTCGTCAAGTGGATTGCCGACCTTCGCAACCGTGCAAAAAAACAGGAGGGGCAATGAGAAACAGTGGCATTCACTGGATTTTGCTCGGGGCTCTTGGCTTAGCTCCCACAGCTGTACTTGCGCAACAAGCTGCGCAGACCGGAAAAGAAGCAGCCCAGGGACAAACCGAAAAGTCACATGCAAAGACGCAAGAGACAACGGCACAAGGGGAGAAGAAGGATGAGGTAAGGAAACAGACTGAAGAGACGCAGCAAAAGACAGATGAAGAAGGAAAGTTGACGTCCGTCCCAGGAAGCAAGGCCCTCGGCATGTCCATTTTGGGCAATCAGGAAGCGCCTAAAGCTTTGGTTATCGTTCCCTGGAAAAGTTCGGAACTCGGCAATGGCCCCGGCGTCTCGACGTTGCTAGATGACTCGAGGCGGCCCGTGGACAAAGAGGTGTTCATGCGAATGCTTAGTTACTACGAAATTCGGTCGGAAACAGCGCGCCCCAGCGGTGCGACGACGAATGGGAGCACGGCAGCGCCCGCCAATGTGGCGCAAAGGAGAAAGCCATGAATTTCACTGAACTGATAAGACACGTCGGTATATTCGGAGGCGCGGTGATCGTCTCCCTCGCCCTGCTTTCTGTGTTTTCGGTGGGGATGATCATAGAAAAACACCGCCGCTTCTCTTCAGCTTTCCGCGAGTCGGCAAAGTTTAAGCCCGAGTTCAAAAAGTTCCTTCACGGAGGGGAAGTCAAGGACCTCATCGAAGTGGGGCAACAGCACCCGAATTCCTACGTGGCGCAGGTGGTCTCGGCGGGCATCATCGAGTACGACGGCGTGGGCCAGCGAGGAGGTGATCCGACCGCTTCGCTCGAACTCGTCACGAGCGCACTCAGGGACTCCATTTCCGAAACGCTGATTCAGTTGAAACGTGGCCTCGGATTCCTTGCCACAATCGGCTCCACGGCGCCGTTCGTAGGTCTTTTCGGCACCGTAGTCGGAATCATCAACGCTTTCCGGAGCATCGCGGCCACGGGGTCCGGCGGAATGTCTGTGGTTTCGGGCGGCATCGCGGAGGCGCTGGTTTCGACAGCCCTCGGTATCTTCGTCGCAATCCCGGCCGTCGTAGCCTTCAACCACTTCACCGGCAAGCTTGAGACTTTCCATGTCGAGATGAATCGGGCTTCGTCCCAGCTCGTCAACCGCTTGTTCAAGATACCGGAGCTTAAGGGGCTTGACGTTGAAGTGGATGAAGTCAATGCGTCGAAGATCACAAAGGAAGGTCCAGCCTATGCGACTCGGTGAGCCGGCCAGAATGCAGGCGGCCATCAACATCACGCCGCTCGTCGACGTGGTGCTGGTGCTGCTGATCATCTTCATGGTGATGGCGCCCCAGATGCGGAAGGGGCCCGACGTCAACCTGCCGAACACGACCAAACCGAGCTCGCAGGGCGACGAGAGAGGCCGAATCCTGGTGTCCATAGACGAGTCTGGCGGGTTGTGGATCAACGATCAGTCTGTCGCACCCGAGCATTTCGACGAGTCTCTCCGCGCTGCGGTGGGCGCCGAGACGAGCCCCAAGATTGTGATCCGAGGCGATGCAAAGCTGAATTTCCGCGAGGTTCGTGAGGTCATGGTCGCGATCGAGCAGACCGGTTTTCGCGGAGTCGGACTGATCGCCAAGCGCACTGGCGCAGAAGGAAAGTGACATCATGCAGTTCAACAGCAACGATTCCGGCTCCAGCCTGCAGTCTGAAATCAACATCACGCCGCTCGTCGACGTGGTGCTCGTGCTTCTGATCATATTCATGGTCGTCGTGCCGCTTCTGATGGAGGGCTACGATGTTGATATCCCTCGAGCCTCCGCGGATACGGCGGCTCCGGTTCTCCAATCCCAGTTAATTCTCAGCATAGGTTCCGCGGCATGCCCCATCCTGACGCCGCCGGCGGGGGAGGGGATTCCGAAGGACTGTCAAGTGACACTGGCTGATCAAAAGATCCCGGTAGCTGAATTGCCTGCGCGCGTTGCGGCGATTCTTGGCGGTCGGCCCCCGGAACAGCGCGCTTTGTTCCTGGCCGTTGACGATCACCTGAACTACGAGGCCGTTCTACGCATCATTGATCTCGCGAAGTCGGGTGTTGAGGAATTGAAGATTGAATTTGTCGCAGCCAATTGAGGTGGTTGCTTGGTGACAACCATGGAAGCAACGAACATTTTGAAAAAATCCGGGGCTCCGACGGTTCCCAGCATGGCGAAGAGCCTGGGGATCCATGTCTTCGTGCTGGCTGTGCTGATGGTCATACCGGCGCAAGCGCTGTTTCGCAGCGAGCAACCCAACAACGAACTCGACATTGTCTTCTATCGTCCGCCGGAGATCCCGGTCAACTCACGACCCGATTCGCGGCCGATACCGCGCGGGGCGACCGAGGCTGGGTCCCCGCGAGGAGCGCCTGCACCTGCGTTGAAACCGAAGCCGAACGTCCCTGCAGGTCCAGACCTGGCTGGCAAAGCGGAACTCCCGCCAGGTCCCGAGGCTGGCCTACCCGCGGAGGCAAAGTCGAAGGTAGCAAGCGCCGGCATCCTGGCACTCAAGGACAAGATCGCAAGCCTGGCACAGGATACTGTCGTGGCGCCTATTGGAGCCGACGCGCGTCACATTGCTGCCGATGACGTAGGCCGGCAGTCGGCACGCTCTTTGTTGACGAGCAACACGCCGGGATCAAGCGGCGGCATAAACGTGGCCTCCCTGAGCCGCAGTGTGGGAGGCGGTGGCGGAGGAGGCGGAGGTGGAGGAAACGGTGGTGGAGGTGTGGGTGGCCGAGGCACAGGCGCCGGAGGCGGCGGGATTGGTGGTGTTGGGGTAGGCCGCGCGGTCAGCCCGATTTCACCCATCACCGGGGCCGACCGACCTAAAGCACGCGGCGGGCCGGGTGCTGCCCGCACCGACGAGGAAATTCAGATTGTGTTCGATCGCTACAAAGCGTCGTTCTACAGGCTGTACAACCGAGAGCTGCGCAATAACCCCGCGCTGAAAGGCCAGATGGTTCTACGCCTGACGATTGAGCCGGACGGCAGCGTGTCGATGTGCGTGTTGCAGTCGACCGACATGGATGCGCCGGATCTCGCCACGCAGGTCGTTGGCCGCGTCCGGACGATCAATTTCGGCGCGAAGGATGTACCGGCCGTGACGATCGTGTACCCGATCGACTTTTTGCCGGCGGCGTGAAGCGTGCGGCCGAAGCGGGATTTGCCCGGACGTAAAGGAGGTTTGGAGAAGCTGAGAATCTGATCACTTAAGTTCGAACGTGATTTTGACAAAGGCAAAGCCATTCGAAAGATGGCGGCGCAAAGTCACCGGTCTAACGGGCTCGGGGGAGCCCCACGACGGCGGGACCGCCGGAATCCAGTCCAGGCGGACTGCCTTGTTCCCGATGAAATCCCTTGTTGAGGGGACGAGGGCGTAGATGACCTCTAGCAGCACAAACATCGCAAAGCCGCGCGGCAGCTGGATCAGAATCCTGCTGTTCGCTCTCGGACTGTTGTTGCTGAGTGCCGTCCCGTCACGGGCGCAGTCCGTTGGCGGTTGTGTCGCCAATTTTGGCGGCGTGATCGATGGATTTGTCAACCCTGTTCCGCCCTCGCAGATCAATATCGACGGAAATTGCACGATCCGGAACTTCCCAATATCCAACCCGCTGACTTCCAACATCAGCTTCACAGGCACCGGAAGAGGCTGGCTGGTCATCTTCGACAATGTCGATTTCATCGGCAACATGTCTTGCGACAAGGTGCACGGGAATTTTATCTGGTTCGTCAACGGCTCCACCACAACGCTCAAACCCAGCTGTCAGAACCTCCTCGTACCGGTCGACAAGATCGACAAAGAGAATCCGCCTGGGCCGCCCTTTGTCTCGATCGGGGTGCCCTTTACCTACACGCTCACATTCCCACAACTGGTCAGTGCGACGACCGGCGCTGTGGTCAATCCCAACGGTTCGAACGTCGAAGTCGACCAAGTCACGGTGACTGACAACCTTAATTTGACTGGGGTTTCGCTCAGCTATGTGAATAGCAGTGCCACCTGGAAGGGCAGCGGCGCCGTGGTGCCTTTCACGGTCGCGAACGCAGGAGGGCTGCTCACCTTCAGCAGTTTTCCTCCGATCCCCGCCGGACAACAGATCGTGCTGAGCGTCACTGTAGTGCTCAACAACGCCGTGCCGCCGAACTCGCCTGGCACGCAGTTCTCAAACACTGCGAGCTGGACCTTAGGAACAACCATAGGCGGAACCTTCCATTTCCCGCTGCCAGGACAGCAGGGAGTCTCGTCGCCGCCGCTGACCATCGCGGCACCCAGCCTGGTAATGACCAAGGGCGGCCCGGCGACGATGAATCCTGGTCAGCTGGGGCAGTTCACCCTCAACGTGCAGAACGCGGGCAATAGCGACGCCTGGAACGCGACCATCGTGGACAAACTGCCGACTGGGGCGACGGGCGGCATGTGCAACATGACGCCTCAGGTGCTCAGTGCACGGGTGTTCCAGGCGGACGGCGTTACACCTGTTGCGGGCAAGGGCCCGCTCACGGCCGGCGCGGATTACACGCTCAGCTATGCGGGAGCGCCCACTTGCACGCTGACTCTCAACATGCTCAGCGCAGCGGCGGTAATCGGTCCGACGCAGCGTCTCATCGTCACCTACCAGACACAGCTCGATGCGAACACACAGGACGGTGCCTTGCTCACGAACGTGGCCGGCACGACGCTGTGGTTCAACGGCCCGGGCAGCGCCACCAGCCGGCAGAGCTACACCTGCACGCTGACCAACGGTACACCCGGCGTGCTGGACTGTCAGGACGCACACACGGTGACGGCGGTTATCCCCGTAGTGAGCATCACCAAACAGGTGATGGTGGTTGGCGGCGGCGCCGCGTTGCCGGGCGGGCAACTCGACTACCTGGTGCATGTGACGAACACCTCCGCGAACCCTGTAAACCCTGTGGTGATCACGGACAACCTGAATGCAGCGGGGGCGGGAGCGCTCACCTACGTGGCCGGCACCGCGACCATGAACGGCTCACCCAACGGTGTCATCGCCGCAGGTAACGTCATCACCGCGAACTACTCGGCGACCTACGGGCCGCTGGCAGCCGGAGGGACGATCGACCTACGCTTCCGCGCCACGCTCGGCAGCACGCTCGCTGCCGGCACAATCGTCACCAATACCGGCACCGTAACGTGGAACACCCCCCCGCAGACGGCTAGCGGCAGCGTCTCGATCACTATCGAGGGAGGCTCAGCCGCGCCCAATCTCGTGTTCACCAAGTCCGGGCCGGCGACGATGAGCGTGGGGCAGTGGGGACAGTTCGGCTTCAATGTGCAGAATACCGGGGCGAGCGATGCGTGGAACGCCACGCTTCTCGACGAACTCCCCAGCGGCGCAACGGGCGGCATGTGCAGCACGACGCCACAGGTGCTCAGTGCACAGGTCTTCCAGGCGGATGGCGTCACGCCGGTGGCGGGCAAGGGACCGCTGGTTCCAGGCATTGACTTTTCGATGAGCTACATCGGTCCGTCCACGTGCAGGCTGACGCTGACCATGCTGACTGCGGCTGCCACGATCGGCCCGAGTCAGCATCTGATCGTTGCCTACCGGACGCAGCTCGACGCCACCAGCCAAAATAACGTCCAGCTCACCAACATAGCGGGCGCAGTCCAGTGGTTCAATGCCGACAGCAGCGTCTCGACACGCCAAGCATTCAATAACACTTTGACCGACGGCACGCCGGGGATTCTCGACTTCCAAGATGCCCACACCGTTACAGTGGTGATTTCCGGGCTCGCTATCACGAAACAAGTCAGCGTCGTAGGTGGCGGTGTCGCCATGCCGGGCGGGCAGCTCGACTACCTGGTGCACGTGACCAATGTTTCGACGAACCCGGCCCCTTCGGTCGTGATCACGGACGATATCAGTACAGCCGGCCCGGGCCGACTGACGTTTGTGAACCCACCGGCAACGATGAACGGCTCGACAACGGGTATCAGCATCGCGGGCACAGTGCTGACTGCCAACTACTCTGCTGTGTATGGTCCGTTGCTGCCCGGACAATCCATCGACGTGCGATTCCGAGCGCAGATTGCATCGGGACTTCCCGCCGGTACGACGCTCACGAACACCGGCGTCGTAACGTGGAACAATCCCCCGCAGACGGCGAGCGCAACCGTCTCAATCGATATCGGAGGAGTCCCCGGTTCCGGCAGTTTGAACGGCACTGCATGGCTCGATGCAAACTTCAACAAGATAGCTGACGTCGGCGAGCCGCTGCTGCAGGGCTGGACTGTGGGGCTGTATTTCAATGGGGCTCTGCTGCAGTCCGTTCTCACGGATGTCAATGGCGTGTATCGAATCAGTGGCGTAGCGCCGACCGACGGGACGGCAGACCGGTACGAGCTCCGGTTCACCGCGCCAGGCGCGGGCCCGAATACCGCCAAGCTCGGCAAAGCCGACTCTGCCTTTACCAATTTGCTGCAGCGGATCACCGGCATCGCTGTGCCCTCCGGCAGCAACCTGCAAAATCTGAACCTGCTGATCGGGCCGAACGGCGTCGTATACAACTCGTTGACGCGCGCTCCCATTGCGGGCGCGACCGTCAAAATGCTGCGTGGCGCCACGCCGTTGCCGGCAACCTGTTTCGACGACCCGGCTCAACAGGGCCAAATCACCCAGGCTGGCGGTTACTACCGCTTCGACGTCAACTTCTCGGATCCCACCTGTCCCAGTGGTGGCAGCTACCTCGTCGTGGTGAGCGCACCAACGTCGAACTACGTGGCTGGTGAGTCGCTGGTTATCCCGCCGAGTTCGAACGCTACGACCGCTCCGTTTTCTGTGTCCACCTGTCCAACGGATGCTCTTCCGGTCGTCCCATACTGCGAGGCACAAGCCTCGGAATTTGCGCCGACACCCTCCGTGGCCGCGCGTAGCGCTGGGACGCAGTACTACCTGAACTTCACCTTGGATGGCACAGCGGTGCCTGGATCGAGTCAGATTTACAACAACCACATTCCGCTGGACCCGCAGCTCGCGGGAGCATTCTCCATCACAAAAACGACGCCGTTGCTCAACGTCACTCGCGGGCAACTCGTCCCATACACCATCACGATCAACAACGTAATAGGCGCATCGCTGCAAGGTGCGCAGATTGTGGATCGCTATCCAGCGGGCTTCAAATACGTGCCTGGATCCGCGCGTCTGGATGGTGTGCCCACAGAACCCACGGTGACGGCCGGCCAACTCGCGTGGAATGGGCTCAACTTCGCCAGCAGCTCCACTCGCTCGATCCTCTTGCTCCTCGCCGTCGGCGCTGGTGTTGGCGAAGGCGAGTTTGTGAACCGCGCCCAGGTCATGGAAGGCCTGACAGGCAGGCCGCTGTCCGGTGAAGCGACAGCCAGGGTTCGTGTGGTCCCGGATCAGACGTTCGATTGCACAGACGTGTATGGCAAGGTCTTCAACGACGTCAATCGCAACGGAGTGCAGGACAAAGGCGAAGCGGGTTTGCCCAGCGTGCGCGTGGTGACAGCGACGGGTCTGGAAGCGATGACAGATGAGTTCGGTCGGTTTCACATCACCTGCGCAATCATTCCTAATCAGGACCGGGGCAGCAATTTTGTGCTAAAGCTCGACGACCGGACC
>DASSIZ010000080.1 GCA_035691485.1 Terriglobales bacterium | reverse complement strand
ACAGGCATTATCGTGAGTAACACTATGGAACCATTCGCGCTGGCCAGTTGGGGTCATCAGGGTCGTTGTCCTCCGCAGCCCTCATGATGAGCAAAGACCAAGCCGTTCCGAACAAACCAAGAACTGCACTGATGATGGCTTCGGCAAGGGAACGTTTTTCCAGTACCGCCCACACAAAATCGGCCAACGCACAGATCGCAAACACAAGTACAACGCCTCTCGCCTTCATGTTGCCACTGCGGTGCTGTTTGGTCTCTTTCACTTCAGACTCACCATGCGGCACTCAACGAGCGATAACAGGCATTACCGTAAGTTACGACGAACAACTCATGTCTTACTCAGACAGCGTACGGGAGTACATGGACTTTCCCGCGAGAGCAGAAAAAAGTAATGGCAGCAGCACTAACAGGAGTTCGAATGCTTTTCCACGCAGACCTGCGCGATAGAACACCGACATCACATCCCAAGTGACAGCACCTCCGCCTGCGGTCGATGCCTGCGACGCACGAGGAGCTGATCCTGCGACCCACACCGCGAGCAGGAAAAACTCAAGAACCGCTGCTGCAAATAATACGAGCACGCCGACAAATGCGCCTGCAACCACTGCTCTCAACCGTGCTAACCACGAAATAGATTTCAAAGGAGTTGAGCTCCTTCTAGGAGCTAAATAAGAGCCAACGAGCGATAACAGGCAATGTAAGTATGCGCCTTTTCTTCGCCGTAATTAAGGTCTTGTTCCAGGCTCTTAGTCGTCTGGATACCCCCGGCGTCCGCGCATGAGCGTGCTTGGGTAACTATGCTAGTGTTGCCCCGTGCCGGCCACCATAGCCCCGGAACCCGTCGCACAAGCATCCTGCCTCACGTCCACGACCGCCAGGACCGGGGTCGAGTCTCGCGGGGGATCGGTTGCATTCTGGATGGTGTTGCTGGCGGTAACGGCTGCCGGCGCTGCCTACGCTTACGCGCACTTGAAGAATGGCTGGATCGCGGGCGACGATGGCTTCCTCGCACAGTGCGCCCTGCGCGTGTTTCGGGGAGAGCTTCCGCACCGGGATTTTCATGACAACTACACCGGCGGGCTCTCCATGTACCACGCGCTCTGGTTTCGCATCGTCGGCGTGAACCTGGTGGCGACGCGGTACGCCGTATTCGTGGTCATGGTGCCCTGGATTGCAGCCGTGTATTACATCGCCACGCGGTTCGCGGCCGCGTTTGCGGCCGCCGCCGTCACCCTGCTCGCGATCGCGTGGAGCCTGCCCACGTATCCGGCAGCCATGCCGTCCTGGTACAACCTGTTTTTCGCGACCTTTGCTGCCGCCGCGCTGTTGCGCTTCCTCGATGTGGGAACGCGGCGCTGGTTGCTGGTGGCCGGAGTGTGCGGGGGAGTTTCCTGCACGGTCAAGATTATTGGCGTGTATGCGGTGGCCGCGATCCTGCTGTTCTTCATCTTTCGCGAGCAATCCGAGGCCGCATCGCGCACGGAGTCTGGGGGGCAGAGTGCGACGGCATACCGCGTATTCGTGGTTTCCGGGCTGGTTCTTTTTCTCGCGCTGCTGTTGTGGATGATGCGCCGCCAGCTGGGAAGCGGCGAACTGTATCATTTCTTCCTGCCCGCCGCGGCCATGGTTGCGCTGCTCCTTTGGCGCGAGGCGCGAATTCGGGGGGCCGGCAGTCGCGAGCGGTTCATGGCGCTACTGCGCATGGCGCTGCCGTTCGCGTTAGGCTTTGCGTTGCCGGTGGGGCTGTTCCTGGCCCCCTACGTGCTTTCTCACTCCGTCGGTGCTCTTTTGACCGGCGCCTTCGGCGGGGTGGAGAACGTGATGAGCTCGCCGCGGCGCCCGGTCATCCCCGAAGATGGGCTTTTCTATGTCTGGCCGCTGTACGCATTGATGGCGGTTGCCCTGAAGCGCGAACGGGCCTGGGGCACGACGGTGAATCTGATCATCGCCGCGGGCCTGGGCGCGATCCTGTTTTTCATGCGCGCGAAGATCATGGTCGCCTTCGTTGCCTGGCGCTCGGCGCTGATGATCGGCCCGGTCGTGGTCTTGCTGGCAGTATGGTTTTTCACGCGCCGGCAGGATTTCGCCAGTTCGCTCACAAAAAAGGCCGAGCAGGGAATCTTCCTGCTGGCCACGCTGGCCGGCTTGTGCAGCCTGGTGCAATTTCCGGTAGCCTTCCCGGTCTATGTCTGTTACTTCGCGCCGCTGACAGCGCTTACCCTCTTCGCTGTGGTATCGGTTTCGGACCGCTGCCGCTGCAAGCCGTTTTTCGCGCAGCTGCTGATCTTCTACCTGGCATTTGCCGTCTTCTTCGTCTCGGTACGGGCCATGTACTTGAACGCGTTTTCCTACGAGCCGAAGTTGCGGGCTTTCCATTTGCCGCGCGCGCAAGGGCTGCGCGCCCATGATGCCGACTACGTCGAGGACGCGGTGGCAGCCATCCTGGCGCACGCGCAGGGCGGCCCCATGCTGGCGGCGCCCGAAGGCGGGGAACTATATTTCCTCACTGACCTGCGCAATCCCACCGACGATGACCGGCGCGTGACCCCGCAAGCGTTGGAACGCGCGATCCAGGACCCGAACTTGAAGGTCATGGTGGTCAAGCACGCCTTCCATTTTCCGGCTTCGAAGTTGACGCCGGAGGAGCTTTCCGAGATCGCGGCCCGCTTTCCAAACTGGACCAACATCGGCGTGTACGAGATCCACTGGCGTCCCTGATGCACCGGCTCCGCCGCCGGTTCCGGTAGAATCAAAACAGATGCGCGTGCGCGTGCTATTTTTCGGCGTGCTGAAGGACCTTGCCGGCAAGGGAAGCGAGGAGGTGTCGCTGCCCGAGGGCGCGACCGTCAGCGACCTGCTGTCGCATTACGAGCAAGACGCAAAGATGAAGGCGACACTGGGATCGATTGCGGTGGCGCTGAACCAGGAATATGCCGCGCGCTCGGCCGCGCTGCGCGATCGCGACGAGGTCGGCCTGCTGCCTCCGGTCAGCGGCGGCGCCGATGCCGCACAACCTGTGATCCCAACCCGGGTTCAACTTACCAGGGAGCGCATCGACACCGGTGCGCTCAGCCAGCGCATGAAGCGGCCGGAGGACGGAGCGGTCGTGGTCTTCGAAGGCATTGTGCGCGATAACAGTCGCGGAAGGCGCACGGTCTATCTTGATTACGAAGCCTACGAAGAGATGGCGAGCAAGCAGCTCGACGAGCTGGCAACAGAGGCACGGGCGAAGTTCAAGGTGCGCGAGGTAGCGATCTCGCACCGGCTGGGGCGGTTATATATCGGGGAGACGAGCGTGGCCATCGTGGTCTGCTCGGCGCACCGGACGGCGGCATTCGAAGCGTGCCGCTGGATGATCGACACGCTGAAGAAGACCGTTCCCATCTGGAAGAAAGAATATTTTGAGGACGGCGCGGTGTGGGCCGATGGCGAGCCATTTCCGCCGGAAATTCGAAAAGTATAGCCACAGAGGACGCTGACAAGAAGAACTGACCCATTTATGACCGTGTTCCGCCGTCTTTCCGCTGTGTTCCTCGTGCAAGTTGTCGGGTTGCTGTCCGCGGCAGCGCCCGCGCAGACCCTGCCTTCGCGGCAAAGCCCGGGCGACACACCGTCGATCAGCGTTGACGTGAAGCTGGTCAACGTCTTTGCCACCGTCACCGACGCCGGCGGGGCACCGGCGCGCACCTTGACCCAGGACAATTTCGCGATCTACGAAGACGGCGTGCCGCAGAAGCTTGCGGTTTTCAGCCGCGAATCGCAACTGCCGCTTTCCATCGTCATGGCGGTGGATGCCAGTCTGAGCACGAAGAAAGACCTGAAGCTGGAGCTAGTGTCGGCGAAGCAGTTCGCACACGAAATTCTGCGCCCGCAGGACAGCCTGGCCCTTTACCAGTTCAGCGAAGTGGTGGAGGAACTGGTGCCGTTTACCGCTGACCTGAGGCGCATCGATGCCGGCATCGAGCGGGTGCATGTGCGCTCGGCCACGGCGATGTACGACGCCATCTACCTGGGGGCCGAGGCGCTGTACAAGCGGCAGGGACGCAAGGTGATGGTGATCATCACGGATGGCGGCGACACCATGAGCAGCACGTCATACCAGGAGGCGCTGCGGGCGGCGCAGCAGTCGGAAGCGATCGTTTACTCGATCATCGTGGTGCCGATCGAGGCCAGCGCCGGACGCGACCTGGGGGGCGAGCACGCGCTGATCCAGCTCTCCAATGACACCGGCGGCAAATACTATTACGCGGACACGCTGCCGCGGCTGGAGCGCGCCTTCGAGCAGATCAGCGACGAGCTGCGGACGCAGTACCTGCTGGCGTATTACCCGGCGCACCGCCTCGCGGAATCGGATTTCCGCCGCATCCGGGTGGACCTGAAAGGCCCGGCCACCGGAGAGCTGAAGGCGCGCTATCGCGCGGGGTATTACACGTCGAAGTTCAAGTAGCCGACTGTTACAATGAGCGCATGCCATTCCGCATTCCTGGCCTTTCCAATCCCCTGAAGAAAGCGAAGACGCCGCCGCCGGAGGAGACGAACGAAGAGGCGATGTACCTGAAGGCGCTTGGCGAAAAACAGCGTCCGGTGCAGGTCAAGCTGCTCGACGGCGAAGTGGTGCGCGGCTGGATTGAATACTACGATAAGAACATGATCCGGCTGACGCGCGAGGGCGCACCCAACCTGTTCATCTTCAAGCACGAAATCATATACATCGCCGAGGACGGCGCGCCGGCGAAACGAGCGAAACCCGCCGACGGCCGCTAGTCGAAAGCCGATGGCCACACCTGGCACATCCGGCTTCCATTCACGGCTGTTTTTATGAGCGGCGTTCCCATGCGATACTCCAGAAGCAATCGAACCTGGACCGTCGACTTTTTGAACTCCACCGACCAATACGTTCCCGCCATGACCGAGATCGCGCGCGAGGCAGGCGCGCTTTTGCTGATGAGTTTTCGCCGCCGCATCGGCTTCGAATACAAGGGTGACGTGGACCTGGTCACCGAAGCTGACCGCGGCGCGGAAGCGCTGATCACGGAGCGCATCCGCGCCCGCTGGCCGCGCCACGACCTGGTGGGCGAAGAAGGGGCGCGCGTCGAGACCGGCAGCGACTATCGCTGGTACATTGATCCCCTCGACGGCACCACCAACTTCGCGCATGGCTTCCCCGTGTTTTGCGTCTCGCTTGCGCTGGAGCACAAGGGCAGGCGCATCGCCGGCGTCATCTACGATCCCACGCGCGACGAACTGTTCGCCGCGGAGAAGGGAAGCGGGGCATACCTGAACCAGCGCCGCATCCGCGTGTCGAGCGTCAATAACATGGCGGAATCGCTGTGCGGCACCGGCTTCCCCAGCCACAAGCGGCACCAGAACCCGAACATCCACTTCTATCACCAGATCACGCTGCGCACGCACGGGGTGCGGCGGGCAGGATCGGCGGCGCTGGACCTGGCCTCGGTGGCCAGCGGACGTCTGGATGCATTCTGGGAGTTCAACCTCAACCCGTGGGATACTGCGGCGGGCGCGCTGATGGTGGAAGAGGCTGGGGGTGAGATCACCGACATCACCGGCGGGCCCTGGCGCCTCGACAGCCGCGAGACGCTGGCGACCAATGGACTGGTGCACGCCGATTTCGTCAAGCTCATGCAAGACATTCTTGCCAACCGCGGCTTGGAACCGTTGCCCAGTCCGGCGGAGTATGCCGCGAATCGAAGTCGAAAGTAAGAAGTAGGAAGTCAGAGTCAGAAGTGGAGGTGTACGCGCGTTTGCCGTGTTTTTCTTGTTCTGATTTCTTATTTCTGACTTCTTACTTTGCTAAAGTCTTGCTGTGCCCACGTTGATTCGAACTCCCACCCGCATCCAAGCCGCCGGCAACAAACCCAAGCTGATCGACGAATACATCGGCCACGTGAATTCGCAGACTGCCCCGGTCAGCGTCGCCCACATGCGCAGCCCCGGCGGATGGCAGGAGCCCGGCCAGACCCCCGACTTCGAGGAGTACACGATCGTCCTGCGCGGAATGCTGCGGGTGGAACATCGAGGCGGGCAGATCGAAGTGCGCGCCGGGCAGGCGGTGATCGCACACCCCGGCGAGTGGGTGCGGTATTCCACGCCGGAGCCTGAAGGCGCGGAGTACATCGCCGTTTGCGTGCCGGCGTTCTCCATGGAAACGGTGCACCGCGACGAATAAAAAGTGCGTAAGGAAAGGTGCGCATTTCTTCTTGACAGAAAGTACTTTGTATAACAAAGTATAGCGGCATGACGGACTTCCTGCAGCCGTTTGCCGCCCCGCTCAAGAAACGGTGGATTCCCGCGGAGATGGCTGCCGCGCCGGCGCTGGACGAGAACGACCCCGGGGACGCCATCGAACCCTGCCGCGCGTTGCTGATCAACCCCTTTTATGCCAAGGATGCACACGCCAGTTTCGGCAAGCACGTACTGACCCCGACTCTGGCTCTGACCAGTTTCGCTGCCGTCACGCCGGCGCACTGGAAGGTTGAGTACTGGGATGAAAACCTGCTGCACGGCCGGCCGCCTTCCCGCCCCATGCCGCAGGTGGTGGGACTCTCAGTCCACCTCACCTTCGCGCGGCGCGCCTTCGAACTTGCGGACTGGTACCGGCGCCGAGGCGCGCAGGTGATTCTCGGCGGACTGCACGTGCTGTCGTGTCCCGAGGAATGCGCTCCCCACGCCGACGCTCTGGCCATGGGCGATGGGGTGCAACTCTGGCCGCGGATCCTGCGAGACGTCGAGTTGGGCCGTTTGCAGCCGCGTTATGCGGCCACGTTTGAGAACGAATATGCCAATGACCCGCCGCCTCTCCGCCGGCTGCTGTCGCGCCGCAGCTTCCTGACCACGGCGAGCCTGATCGCGACCCGCGGATGCCATAACCGCTGCGGTTTTTGTTATCTCGCGACGGATGGACTGCGGATGCCATACCGGATGCGTCGTCCGGAAGAGGTTGCCGCCGAATTCGCCGCTACGGGCGAGCCTTATGCCGTTTTCATTGACAACAATCTCGGTTCGAACCGGGCGTACCTCCACGCGCTGTGTTCCGCCCTGCGGCCGCTGCGGAAAATCTGGAGCGCCGCAGTTTCAATTGATGTCACCGACGATCCGGCCCTGGTTCGTTCCATGGCGCTGGCAGGATGCACCGGCGTCTTCATTGGACTGGAGTCGCTGACCGACCAGAACCTGACCGAATCGCGCAAGAAAACGCCGCGGGCATCCGACTACGCGCGGCGGATCGGCATGCTGCACGATTGCGGCATCCAGGTGAACGGCTCGTTTGTGGTTGGCTTCGACCACGATG
>DASSIZ010000079.1 GCA_035691485.1 Terriglobales bacterium | reverse complement strand
GCGCCGGCGCCATTCGTCCCGCCGCGACTTTCGCTTTTGTTTGCCCGCCGATTATACTTTCCGTTTCTGAAGTTGTCTCGCAACGCTGCTATCGACCATCAGCTAACGACCATCGACTCCAACCGGAGGTAACGATGTCCGACGATGACCCTAAATCCGGCGTCTCGCGCCGCGAGTTCCTGAAGATTTCCGCCATCACGGTGAGTGTCCCCGCGGTCGTGGGGCCCACCGTGCTTAAGGTCAACGGCGAAGAGGTCCCGGTTTACGGCCCGGGCAAGACGCCCATCGCGCTCACCATCAACGGCAAGAAATACACCGCCGATCTGGAACCGCGGGTCACGTTGCTGGAGGCCCTGCGCGACAATTTCGACTTAACTGGCGCCAAACGCGTCTGCGACCGAGGCGAGTGCGGGTCCTGCACCGTGCTGCTCGACGATCGACCGGTATATGCCTGCTCCGTGCTCGCTATCGACGCCCAAGGCAGGAACATCACCACGGTCGAGGGCATTACTGCCGGCGAGGCGTTGAACCCGGTGCAGCACGCCTTCGTCGCCAACGACGCGCAGCAGTGCGGCTTTTGCACCCCGGGCTTCGTCATGGCCAGCTACGCGCTGCTGAAGAAGAGCCCCAATCCGAATCGCGAGCAGGTGGTCAAAGGGTTGAGCGGAAACCTCTGCCGCTGCGGTACCTACTTCGGGATACGCGGCGCCATCGCGCAGATGACAGGAAACCGTTCCACCGCACAACTCTCCGATCAAGCGACAGACACGACGACTGACAGACTGACCGACTGAGACTACGAGGAGCATCCATGGCGGATTACCAGTGGCCCGATGCGCAACATCGCACCTTGATCGGAACGCGCCAGGCGCGCCTTGACGGCCCCGTCAAAGTCTCCGGGCGCGCCAAGTACACCTACGACCAGAATCCCAAGGGCATGCTCGCCGGCGCCATCCTGCGCTCGCCGCATCCTCATGCCAAGGTCACCGCGGTTGACACGAGTGGCGCCGAAGCCATGTCTGGCGTAAAGGCGGTGCAGGTGTTGCAAGGCCCAGGCAAGGAGATCAAGTGGGCGGGTGACGAGATCGTCGCCGTCGCCGCCGTAGACGAGCGCACTGCCGAAGACGCTCTCCGCGCCATCAAGGTCCAGTACGACGTGCTGCCGCACTTCGTCGACGATGAGACCGAACCCAAGGGCGCCGGGGAAACAGCCGGGCCGCTCGGCATGGACGAACTGATCACCAGGCTGACCACCCCGGTCGGCGGCGCATACCGGGTGAATGAATCGCAGATTGCGGAGCTGGTGCGTACGCGCGGTATTTCCTTCCGGGTCACGCCTGAATTTGTGAAGCGGTTGCGCGATAACGGCGTCGGCGAGGACTTGATCAAGACCTTACAGGCAGCGCCGGTTAAGCCCGCGGAAAACGCTGTCTCGCCCTACAAGAAAACTTCATCCGAAGATAAGGGCAATCCCGAGCAGGCATTCCAGTCCGCCGAGGTCATCAGCCAAGGAATCTATGGCGTGCCGGTGATCACCCATTGCTGCCTGGAAGCGCATGGTGTGGTGGTGCACTGGCCCGACGCTGAACACCTGGAAACCCAGGTCTCCACGCAAAACGTCTCCGGCATTCCCGACCAGCTCGCGCAAGCCCTGAGCGGCGCAGGCGTGGGCATCTCGGCGTCCAACATCCGCAACCAGCAGCAGCATGTTGGCGGCGGCTTCGGCAGCAAGTTCTCCGCCGACCGCTGGAGTCTCGCCGCGGCGCAGTTATCGAAGAAAGCCGGTGGCGCTCCGGTAAAAATATTCCTCGACCGCCGCGCCGAACTCGAAGTCGCCGGCGCCCGTCCCTCCGCCTACGCGCGCGTCAAGCTGGCGGCCAAGAAAGACGGCACGATCATCGGGTGGGACTCGCAATCCTGGGGTACCGGCGGCCCGCTTGGCGGAAACATGCCGCCGATTCCGTACATCTTCACCGAGATTCCCAACCAGCGGAAGCAGCACATCTCTGTCGCCACCAATATCGGCCCGGCGCGCGCGTGGCGCGCGCCCAACCACCCGCAGGCCGCGGTCCTCACCATGTGCGCCATCGACGATCTCGCCGCCCGCCTCGGCATGGATCCCTACGACGTCTTCATGAAAAACCTGTCGTACACGCCGCGCGCCAACGTTTACGAAGCCGAGCTTAAGAAGGCGGACGAGCTCATGGGCTGGAAGAAGCGCTGGCATCCGCGCGGCGACAAGGCTTCCGGCCCGCTGAAGCAAGGCCTCGGCCTCTCCATTCACACCTGGGGCGGCCGCGGACACAACGGCGCCGGCGACCTGACCATACATCCCGACGGCACGGTCGAATACCGCAGCGGCACGCAGGACCTGGGCACCGGCACCCGCACCGCCATCGCGATGGTTATCGGCGAGACGCTTGGCCTGCCCCTGGACGCGATCACGCTCAAGATCGGCGACACGAATTTTCCGCACGACGGCGGCTCCGGCGGTTCCACCACCATCGGCGCTGTCGCCTCCGAATCGCGGCGCGCCGCCGTGGACGCGCTCAACCAGCTACTCGCCAAGGTTGCTCCTGCGCTTGGCGCGCAGCCCGACCAACTCGAAGCCCTGTACGGCACCATCCGCGTCAAGGGCAGCAACGGCAAGAGCGTGACCTGGAAAAAAGCCTGCTCCATGCTCGGCGCCACCGGCGTCACCGCCAATGGCAAGAATCCGGACGCGTCGAAGCCACCGGACCTCACCAGCAGCGGTGTCGGTGGCGTGCAAATGGCCGACGTCTCTGTCGACGTCGAAACCGGCATCGTCAAGGTGAACAAGATCGTGGCCGTGCAGGACTGTGGCCTGATCATCAATCTCAAGACCGCCGAATCGCAGTGCTACGGCGCGCTCATCATGGGGATCACTTACGCCCTCTTCGAAGAAAAGATCATGGACCCCACTACCGGCCGCATGCTGAACCCGAATCTGGAGTTCTACCGCCTGGCAGGCTACGGTGACATTCCCGAGCTCGTCGTCCACATGATGACCGGCCCCGGGTATGACGAGCGCGGCGTCATCGGGCTTGGCGAGCCACCCGTGATCTCGCCCGGCGCGGCGATCTCCAACGCCGTGGACAATGCCATCGGCGTGCGCGTGCCTTTCCTGCCCCTCACTCCCGACCGCGTGCTTGCCGCGCTGGAAAACAAAGGAGGCGCCGCATGAAAGCTTTCGAATACGCCACTCCTAAGTCTGCGCAGCAGGCCGTCGGCCTTCTCGGAAACAACTGGAGCGACGCCGAACTGCTTGCCGGCGGCACCGACCTGCTGGCGCTCATGAAGGACGACATTATCTCCCCGCGCCGGCTGGTCAACGTGAAGCAAATCACCGGCCTGGACTCCATCAGCTACAACGCGCGCGCCGGGCTACGGATCGGCGCCCTGGTGCGCATTGCCGACTTCGCCGACCATGCCGACGTCCGCAAGTACTACCCGACCCTGGCCCGCGTAACCGACGACGCCGCCAGCCCCCAGATCCGCAACCTGGCGACCATGGCCGGCAATCTCTGCCAGCGCCCGCGCTGCTGGTATTTCCGCAATGGCTTCGGACTGCTCGGCCGGCAGAACGGCAAGTCGCTGGTCACCGCCGGTGACAACCGCTATCACGCCATCCTCGGCAATGATGGCCCCGCGTATTTCGTTTCGCCCTCGAGCATCGCGCCCGCGCTCATTGCCGGCGGCGCGCGCGTCAAAATTCATGGACCGAACGGCGATCGCGAAGTGCCGCTGGACCGCTTCTTCGTCATTCCGAAGTCGGAGAGCGAGCGCGAGCACGACCTTCGCCCCAACGAAATGATTGTCGAGATCACCGTGCCTCCTCCGTCGGGTGCGCGCACTGCGCAGTACGAAGTCCGCCAAAAGGCGGAGTTCGATTGGCCGCTCGCGACCGCTTCGGTTGCGCTCGCCATGGACGGCAACAAAGTAAGGAATGCCATGATCGTGCTCGGCCACGTTGCGCCGGTGCCGTGGATTTCGAATGAGGCGCGCCAGGCCCTCGTCGGCCAACCACTGAATGAGCAGACGGCTGCGGCGGCGGCGAGCGCCGCCGTCAGGCCCGCCAAAAACCTCGGCAAGAACGGCTACAAGATCCGCTTGACGGAAGTAGCCATAAAGCGCGCAATTTTGCGGGCGGCAAAAAACAGTGGCTAGGAGCTAGGGGTTAGGAGCTTGGGAAGGGCACGGCTTTAGCGTGCCATGATGCTATTAGGAACTTGGGAAGGGCACGGCGTTAGCCGTGCCACGAAGAATGCTATTACCCGATTCCGCAGTTCGGCAATATGCTTGTGCGAGTGAAACGCCGAGTCAGCGAGCGAATTTCATGACCAACTGCAACCTCACACTTCACCCCAACCTCTGTCCCGCCCTGCGCTGGAAGGGCCAATTCGTGCTCTCCGAACCTGATCCCTCCGCGCAGGCCGGCACCGACCACAACTTCTGGTGCATGTACACACAAACCTGCGTCGGTCCTGATGGCATGAACGCCGAGCCTTCGCTGTGCGCCTCGCCCATTCGCGCCTGCCATGGGACCGGCCAGTGCGAATGAGGGCTGAAGTTAGGAGTTAGAGGTTAGTGCAGCCGCGCAGCGGCGCCAGATTGTGTAGCCCCGGGGGTCCTTTGCACCAATCCCCGGCATTGACCTCGCCGTTTTCCGGGCGTAGCGTTTTCGACATCGGCCCAAACCTGCCGCCGCCGACGGCGATGGTCGACCACGCGTTTTCCATGCATCGGCACCGGGGTCTACAAGACGTAAGGACGAAAAGCTGAGTTGTAGGATGGGATCGCGCATTGGCTCTCCAAGAGCGCAGTCTTCCGTTCTAACTTCATCTTCCTTCCGACTTGTTCCGCGGCGCCCGCTGTGGCTGATCGTTTTCCACCGCGGCGACTAGTCTTCCGGAAGGAGGATCGCATGTTCACAAGAGTGGTCGAAATTCGCACCAAGACGGGCAAGTCGCGCGACCTCACCAACAACATCAACGACAAGGTCCTGCCGATCCTGAGCAAGCAACCGGGCTTCGTTGATGAGATCACCCTGGTCTCCCTCACCGAGCCCGACCGCGTCCTCGCCCTCAGCTTCTGGCAATCCGAGCAGGATGCCGAGCGCTATAACCGCGAGCAGTTTCACAATGTCACCGACATTCTTTCGTCGCTGATGGAAACACCGCCGAAGGTCCAGACCTTCAACGTGGACACCTCGACGACTCACCGCATCGTCAAGGGCAAGGCCGCTTAACCCTCCCCCCGGGTCGCGGGTCGATTGCCTGCAACCCGGCTCGCACCCTCCCCTGGCGCGGGCGAGCTTCCCCCGGCTCGCCCGCTTTTTTTCCTTTCTCACTTCTTCTTAGCTTCTGCCTGCTTCCTTCTTACTTTCCCCAGCGCTCCCGGCGTGTTCTATCAGCATCTCAGGAATGGTCATGAGGGCCGAACACGGGCACCAGTTGGTCTTTCTTCTAGTCATCGCAATGACGTCGGCGATGACCGCCTGCGGCGGCAGCGCCTCCACCCAAACCACCGCTCCGCCCGCTTCCACCACGCCTCCCGGCTCTGCGCCGCCCTCCACGCCTGCGCCAGCCGTGCACCTCAGCGCCAGCCCCGCCAGCATCACCGCCGGCCAAAGCTCCGTCCTTTCCTGGACCACCACCAACGCCACCTCGGTCACCATTCAGCCCGGCGGTTTGAGCCTGGCGGCCTCAGGATCAATTACGGTTACGCCCTCCTCCAGCACTACCTATACCGCGACCGCCACCGGCGCCGGCGGCAGCGCCACCTCGTCCATCGCCGTGACCGTTACCAGTGCGCCTCCTCCTCCGCCGCCACCGGCCCCCGGCTTCGCCTTCGGACACGTTGTGATTGTTGCCCTGGAAAACAAGAACTACTCCACCGTGGTCGGCAACACTTCGGCCATGCCGTACCTGAATTCGCTCATCTCCAGCTACGGCCTGGGCACCAACTACTACGCCAACACGCATCCGTCGATCGGCAATTACTTCATGCTGACCACCGGCCAGATCATCACCAACGACGACGGCTTCAGCGGCGTGGTCACCGCCGACAACGTCGTCCGCCGCCTCAACTCCGCCGGCAAATCCTGGCGCTCCTATGCCGAGGACCTGCCCTCGGCCGGATACCTGGGCGGCGACACCGGGCTCTACGTCCGGCGTCACAACCCGTTCACTTTTTTCTCCGATGTGCAGAATGACGCGGCGATGGCCAAGGCCGACATCGTGCCCTTTGCCCAGTTCGGCTCCGACCTCGGCGCCGGAAAACTTCCGCAGTACAGCTTCGTTGTGCCCAACATTGACCACGACGCGCACGAGTGTCCGAACGGTATCGACGCCTGTGAAGCCGTCGCCGACCAGTGGCTGCAAGCCAACATTGGGGCGCTGCTCGCCGATCCCGCCTTCCGCGCCGATGGCGTGCTCATCGTCTGGTTCGACGAATCCGATTCCGACAACAGCAACGGCGGCGGCAAAGTCCCCATCGTCTTCGTCAGCCCGGCATGGTCGAAGCCGGGCTACCGCTCTTCCACCTTCGGGCAGCACGAAAACACGCTGCGCTTTACTATGGACGCCCTCGGCATCTCTTCCGTCCCTGGCGCCGGTTCCGGCGCCCACGGCTGGAACGAATTCTTCATCGCACACTGACAACCGCCGCCGAGCAACGCTGGGCAAAACGCGAATCGCAAGGCGTTTATGTCCGAAATTCAGTCATGAACAATCGCAACTCACCCCGGGTGATGGCAAATATGTGCAGATCCGTTGATTGTCATCCTGAGCGAGGGCGAACGCCCAAGCCGAAGGACCCCGCGTTCGCGCGCGCGAACACCACCATCAAAAGGCGAGTTACGAACGTGATGCCAAGCCACGATAGTCAAAGAGCGTGAACAGCGCATATCGTAAGACCCAAACAAAGTTTTTTCCCAGCCTTGCCGTCTTTGTGCAACGTGGCAGTGCGGCTTCACAAACCAGCTGATTCCCAATTTGGAACTGAATCCAAAGTTGAACCGCCTGATAACAATTGACGGTCACTGACAGGCGTGGTGTGATGCAAGCAACCGCTTGCATGGCGACGTGAATATTTTGTTTCGCCGGAGCGAGATAAACAAGACTCTGCTTGGAGAGTTTTTTCAATGAGACGACTAATAGGATTACTAGGAGTCGTGTGCCTCTTGGCAAGCTGTGGTGGGAGTTCCAGTAACAGCAGCTCTAGTAGCAGCAGTTCCAGTTCAACCACACAAAGCACGACTGGGCAAGCGCAGGGAGTCTATTCGGGGTCATCCACGTCGCCGACAGGCTCGTCCTTTGAAAGCATCGTGCTGCCTAACGACAGTTACTTTGCAATCTATGGTACGACTACCGGAAACCTCTTTTTGATTTCCGGAATGATAACCGGCCAAGGCACCTCTAAGAACGGAGCTTATACGGCCAGTGTGACAGATTTTTATTACACAGGGCTAACGAGCACTGGAAGCCTGACAGCTACCTATGTTCCGGGTACGAGCCTGAATGGTTCACTTGTGGAGAGTGGAGTAACAGCGACATTCACGGGCAATTCGATTCCCACCTCTCAATTCAACTTCAATATGCCGGCAAGTTTATCTGCGATCACCGGTACGTGGTCGGGGAACTTGTTGGATGGAAGTAGCGCAACGGTCACGATAGCTTCCAACGGCACGCTCAGCGGCTCCAATCTCGGCTGCACGTTTTCGGGAACGCTTGTAGCTGACGGCGCTAAGAATTTTTTTACGCTTACACTGACATTTGCTAACACCAGCGCGTGCCTGCTGCCCGGGCAGACCGCCACTGGGATCGGCATCACTTACCTGCTCTCCAACAACACGACACGGCAGCTGTTATTTGGCGGAACGGCTGCAGGAGGAACTAAGGGGACCTTATTCCTCGCAACGCGGTAGGTCAGTCGCTGCACTTAAGAAGCTACTATGACAATTTACAAGAGGCTTGTCGCAGTTTACCTGGCCTGTTCAACCTTGACGGAGCACGAGACCGAGGGGTGGATAACGTCTAAGACTCAAAGGTGATTTTCTGCTGCTGCCGCTCACGCAGGTACAGGAACAGCGGCAGTCCCAGCGACACCCCGACTGCCAGCGTCGCCAGCGCCGCCAGCCAGCGGTGACGGATTTCGGCTCGACCGCCCTCCCCTTGGATGAACACCAGGAGCACGACCGCCGAAACGATCACATCCGCACCGAAAAATGCGCTGATCCGGTTCGCGAACAGCTCCTCGATCAGCAGCCTGGCGTCCAGGCCATGCGCCGCCACCCACGGCACAAATTGCCAATACGGCAACACCGCCCCGAAGCAACACAATGCCAGGTAAATGGTCTTCAGCTTCATGGCGCAAGAAAGTAGCAGGATTGCGCTCGACGCGCGACTGCTATTCGTCCCTCGCGTTGGGCCCGGCGCGATAGCGAGCAGCTCTGCCCGCGGGTAAAATTAGAACATCCCTCTTGGGTGAGGAGTTCTGCCGTGAGAAAGCTCGCTTTGTTCTCCGTCGCGCTTTTGATGATGGCTGCATTCATGACCGCGCCCGCTGTGGCGCAGCAAATTGCCGGCGATTACATCGAGACCCGTTCCGCCGACATTTATACCGGGCAGTGCTTCGCCAACGGCGAAGTTGGCCTTACCGGCAATGAGGCCATCCTCGGCTGGCGCGTTCGCCACGGCTCGTGGAATGGCGTCGCACTCGACGGTCTCGCCATCGCCGCCGCCGTGCGCGCCAAGGCCACTCTCGGCGATCCTTACGAGAATCCGTATCCGGCGAAATCGGTGCTCATCGTGGACGAACAGGCCACGCCCGCGCAGCGCCAGGCGCTGGTCAGCTTTGCCCGTCACATGGGCGGACAGCTGCTCGAAAACGTGGACAACGTGATCGCCGCGCCGGTGGAGCTGGCCATGTCCGCGGAACACCACGGCCGTGCCCTGCTGCGCGCCGGACAGTTCGCGGTCGTGCAGACGCGTCCCATTAACGAGAACGATCACTTTTGCGGCAACGAGGTGACGTTCTATCCGCCGTTGACCGCAACCGCTCACTCCATGCCGGCAGTGGCCCTGACCGATGAATACCGAGGTCCGGCGCTGGGCGAGACCTGGTCCGCGCACGACCGCCGCAGCGCCTTTGTGGGCACGTTCGCGGTTGGCGGCGTACCGGTGGCACCGCATCACGCGTCCGGCGACTAAGCCGATTGCGTGATTGCCGAACCGCGGAATCGGGTCATTGAAAATACCGGGGCAGACTCATTTTTCAATTCCGCAGTTCCGCAGTTACCGATTCCGCAATTTGTGAGCAGTGATCAGCGTCACGTTGACAATCCGCTCGACGCGCTAGACTGAACCCGTCATGCACAGCCGCAGATTCTCTTCTTTATGTGCTCTCGCCCTCTGCGTTTCCTCGCTGCCCGCGTTCCCGCAAGCCAAGCTGGAGAAGGCGCCGGCGCCCGGCGGCGATGCTGCGGTTCCGGCTGCAATCCGATCGGCGCTCGATCCAACGGGCGCGAAGCTGGTGCGGCCCGACGGCAGCGTGCTGTGCCAGATCTGGCTGCGCAAGTCGCTGCCCGTTGGCAAGGTTGCGGCCGTCAGAGGCGCGGCGTATCCCGAGATGGCGGAATCGACGCTGGTCGGCGTGATCCAATTCCCCGGCAGCGGAAGCGACTTTCGCGGCCAGACGATCCGGCCCGGCTTTTACACCATGCGCTATGAACAACTACCGGAGGACGGCAACCACATGGGCGTGGCGCCGACACGAGACTTCGTGCTGCTGCTCCCGGCAAGCACCGATGTCGATCCCACGACCGCGTATGACTTCGCACAGCTGGTGAAGTTGAGCGCTCAGGTTGCGGGGACAAACCATCCTGCGGCGTTTGTGCTGCTTGCGACGGACACTGGCGATGTCCCGCGCACGTATCAGAGTCCTGACGGCTTCCAGGTTTTCGCTGGCGCGGTCAAAACGCAGGACGGCAAGCCGGTGCCGATTGCGCTGGTGGTCAGAGGACAGGCAGAACAATAAGGACACCTCCTAAAATTAAGAGAGGGCTAACGGCTAACTTTCAAGGTCGAGCTCTGCGGATGCGGCAATATGCAACAGGTGATGTAAAAGAAACCAGCGGCCACGACAATCTTGTAAGCCATTGATTCCGCACGAGCCATGGGCATGCCGCGCGCTACGATCGATTCGCCCGCTGAAATCACTGCTGAAAAGGTCCTCAAAGCTCCGCTGCAAAAAACATCAGCAGATTTCTAACCATCGCCTGACTATCACTGCAAATCCATCGTTTCGCGATACATACGGACATGTTGCTGAGATTCCAACCGGCACGGCGCCTCATGGCATGGCGATTGCCTTAGAAGAGAGTGGCGAACGGCCCGAAACAAGCACAGGCGCCCGCGACGGGGAGCCCGGAAATCGAAGGCCAGCCGAGGCACGCATATGACAGTCATCCTGGTTCTCTCGACATTCATCATCTTCCTGCTTATCGATCATTTCTTCAGCAAGAAGCAGGTGCAGATCGCGGTACAGCCGGCGGTGGCAGTGGCGCGCGAGACAGCGACGCAGTTGCAGCCGAGCCTGGTGGGCGGGTTCCAGGTGCCGGAGCACCTGCGGTTTCACCCCGGTCACACCTGGGCGCTGAGTGAGAGCCCGAGCCTGGTACGCGTGGGCGTGGATGATTTCGCCAGCAAGCTAATGGGCAAGGTGGAACGGGTCTCGCTGCCGCAGCGCGGGCAATGGATCCGGCAGGGCCAGAAGCTGATCAGCATGTACCGCGACGGCGCCAAGGTGGACATGCTGTCGCCGATCGAGGGAAGCGTGGCGGACATCAACGATGCCCTGGTGCAGAACCCGGAACTGGCACGCAAGGATCCCTACGGGGAAGGCTGGCTGGTCACGGTGCAGTCGCCGGATGCGAAGACGAACTTCCGCAACCTGATGAGCGGCGGGCTGGCGCGGTGGTGGACGGAAGAAGCGGCGAACCGGTTGCAGAAGCGGGTCCCGGCAGCGCTGGGCGCGCTGGCGCAGGACGGCGGCGTGGCGATGGATAACCTGACGGCGCAGATGCCGGACCAGAACTGGACGGAACTGGCGCGGGAGTTCTTCCTCAGCTAGCAGAGTCGGGAACGCAGGCAAGGCACAAGTGCTGCACAGGCAGATCGTGAGCTATATCACGGGAGATTGTGACGACTATCACGGCTAAAAACGCGGTGCCAGCCCACACTTTGCAGTTAAGAGATGTGGGCCCGGAAGCAGAAACGCCTGGCACCCATTATGGAAACCGTCTTGGTGAACCGGACGCGTGCTCAAGACACGCCTCGCTCCAGGAAGAGCGGACCTGGAGAGACGGCGCCCGCGGCATGCGGGCACGCTCGGCGCCGCCAAGCCTTGATCGAAGGAGGCGGTTATGTTGCTGGCGTATCGCTTAGTAAGGCTGATTGAAACGCACGCCGACCGGCTGGCAAAGAGCCTGCTGGCCAAACTCCGCGAATCCGGCAAGTGCCCGGACTTCACGCGGGTTCCAGCCCAGGAATTCGAGCAGCGTGTCTACGAAATTTACGACCACCTCGGCGAATGGCTGCTGGGCAAGAAGGAAGAAGACGTCGCCCGGCGCTACTTCGAGATCGGAAGCCGACGGCAAAAGCAGGGTGTGCCGCTGAGCCAGTTGATGGAAGCCATCGTGCTGACCCGTGAACACCTGTGGAACTACCTGAAGCACGAAGCCAACCTGGACAAGCCGGTGGAAATATTCGGCGAACTGGAAATGATGGAACTGCTGGAGCAGTTCTTCGACAAGGCCATGTACTACGCGGCCGTAGGTTATGAAGAGTCCGCCAAAGAGGCGGAGAAGGATCACGTCCTGGCGCGGTGAACGCGGGCTCCACATTGGCTGAAGCAGGCCGATGTGGGCGCCAGCAACCAGGGCCGGAAGGAGAAATGCGATGTCAGTAGCCGAGGCGTTGGTGCAACTGATCGAGAACAATTCCGACCGCCTGGCCGAGACCATGCTGATGAAGCTGCAAGCCTGCGAGAAGTGCGAAGGCTTCAAGCGCGTGCCCCGGGAGGAATTCCGGCAGCGCGTCTACGAAATATACGACCACCTGGGCGAGTGGGTGCAGGGCAAGCGGGAAGAAGACGTGGCGCGACGATACATCGAGATCGGCATGGCGCGCGAGCGGCAGGGCGTGCTGCTGAGCGAGTTGATGTACGCCATCATCATGACGCGCGAGCACCTGTGGGATTTTGTGAAGCAGGAGGCGAGGGTCGAGAAGCCGAAGGAAGTGTTCGGCGAACTGGAGATCATGGAGCTGCTGGAGCAGTTTTTCGACCGCGCCATGTACTACGCGGCGCAGGGATATGAAAAGGCGACCGGAAAACTGCAGCCCGAGGTGACCCATGTCATGGCACGTTAATTACAAGCGCAAGCTGATGACCGCGGGCGATGCGGTGCGCTGCGTGGAATCGGGAATGCGGGTCTACATCCATCCGGGATGCGCCGAGCCGGAGGTACTGGTGGAAGCGCTGATGGAGCGGGCGCCCTTCGTGCGCGACGTGGAAATCATTCACCTGATGACCATGGGCACGGCGCCATACGTCAAGCCGGAGATGGCAGGCCACTTTCGGCACAACGCCATGTTCATCGGCGGAAACTGCCGCGAGGCGGTGAATGACGGCCGCGCCGATTACACGCCGGTTTTCCTGAGCGAGATCGAAGCGCTCATGGAAAACGGGCAATTGCGTCCCGACGTGGCGCTGATCCAGGTATCGATGCCGGACGCGCACGGCTTCTGCTCGCTGGGCGTGGGCGTGGACACGACGATGACGGCGGCGCGTTGCGCGAAATTCACGGTGGCGCAAGTTAACGACCAGATGCCGCGCACTTACGGCGACAGCTTCCTGCACGTTGACCAGATCGACGCCTTCGTGGAGACTTCGCGGCCGCTCTGCGAGACGCCGAAGGTAGAAATCACCGCCACGCACCGCGCCATCGCGAAGCACGTCGCCACGCTGATCGAAGACGGCTCGACGCTGCAAACCGGCATTGGCGGGATTCCCGACGCCGTGATGCCGTTCTTGACCGACCGTCAGGACCTTGGCGTGCACAGCGAACTGGTGGGCGACGGCATCATCGCGCTGATGGAAGCCGGCGTAGTGACCGGGCGGCGCAAGACGCTGCTGCCACGCAAGGTCGTAGTCTCGTTCGTGCTTGGCAGCAAGCGGCTGTTCGATTACGTGAACGAGAACCCCGCCTTCGAGTTCCGCCCCAATGCCTTTACCAACGACCCGCTGCAGATCGCGCGCAACGAGAAAATGATCGCCATCAATTCGGCGCTGCAGGTGGACCTGACCGGCCAGGTATGCGCCGATTCGATCGGGACCTACTTCTACAGCGGGATCGGCGGGCAGGTGGATTTTCTGCGGGGAGCGTCGCGGGCGAAGGGCGGCAAGCCGATCATCGCGTTGCCCTCGACGGCGAAAAACGACACCGTGTCGCGGATCGCGCCGATGCTGGATCCGGGCGCGGGCGTGGTGACTTCGCGCGGGCTGATTCGTTACGTGGTGACCGAGTACGGGGTCGCGTACCTGCACGGGAAGACAATCCGGGAGCGGGCGCAGGCCCTGATCTCGATTGCGCACCCCAAGTTCCGCGACCAGTTGTTCGAGTATTGCGAGCGGACGAAGTGGCTGCAGAAGAACCACGTGGCGCCGGTCGGAGTGGGCTAGGAAGGGTTATCCGTTTCGGGCTATCAGCTATCGGCCATGGGTGATCGGGTGTTTGGCCCGAAAGCCCAGAACCGGGAGCCGAAAGCCCGCTATGTCCGTTAATAGAGAGGTGAACCATGGCGGTGATATCGCGCGGCGATGTGAGAATCAACACCGAAGAGTGCAAGGGCTGCGGCCTTTGCGTGGATTCGTGCCCGACGGCTTGCCTGTCCCTGACGCCGGAGTTGAACGCCTACGGAGCACATCCGGCCCGATACGCCGGCGAAGGGTGCAGCGGGTGCGGAATCTGTTTCTACTGCTGCCCGGAACCGGGAGCAATCACGGTCTACCGGATGCCGGCGGCGCCGCGCGCAGCGGAGGCCAGTCATGCGGCAGCTATGTAAAGGCAACGTGGCGGTGGTGAAGGGAGCGGTGCTGGCAGGATGCCGCGCCTACTACGGATATCCGATCACCCCGGCGAGCGAGATCGCGGAATACGCCGCCCTGTACATCCCGCAGGTGGGCGGGACCTTCGTGCAGGCCGAGAGCGAGGTCGCTTCCATCAACATGGTGTATGGCGCGGCGTCGACGGGCGTGCGCGTGATGACGGCTTCGTCGGGGCCGGGCTTGAGCCTGATGCAGGAAGGGATTTCCTACCTGTGCGGCTCGGAACTGCCGTGCGTGATCGTGGACGTGGTGCGCGGCGGCCCGGGGTTGGGGAACATTGCGCCGGAGCAGAGCGACTATTTCGCCATGGTCAAGGGCGGCGGACACGGCAACTATCACAACCTGGTGCTGGCGCCGGCTTCGGTGCAGGAGATGGCGGACCTGACGAGGCTGGCATTCGATCTTGCCGACCGCTATCGCAACCCGGTGATCGTGATGACCGACGGCTTTGTCGGGCAAATGATGGAGCCGATCGAGTTGGAAGAGCAACCGGTCGAGCTGCCGGAAAAACCGTGGGCGGTCAAAGGTACGCCGGAGACGCAGCAGAACCTGATCACCTCCATCTACCTGGAGCCGGACGACCTGGAAAAACACGAGCGCAAGCTGGAGCAGAAATACAAGCTGGCACAGCAGATGGAGCCGCGGCACGAGACCTATCGCGCCGACGATGCCGAGATCCTGCTGGTCGGGTACGGAATTGTCTCGCGAGTGCTGCGCTCGGCGGTGGATGAAGCTCGGGCGCAGGGCGTGCGGGCGGGCTTGTTCCGCCCCATCACGCTGTGGCCGTTCCCGTCGAAGGCGCTGGCGGAGGCGGCGACGCGCTGCAAGACCGTGCTCACGGTGGAGATGAGCACCGGGCAGATGGTGGAAGACGTGAAGCTGGCCATCAACGGGCGCGTGCCGGTGGAGCTGTATTCCAGGATCGGCGGCAACGTGCCGTCGGTGGAGGAAGTGCACGCGCAGATGCTGGAGTACGTAGGGATTGAAGCATAGGTAGCGCGGAGTTCATTCTGCCGATCACGACGGAAACAATTCCGTCGCTACGCAAGACGGAGGCGAGCGGTGGCCGAATACGAAATTTTGCACGAGAAGTCGCCGGTCTTCTATGACCGCTACGAGCGCAAGGGCGAGTTGCAGCACCAGACGCATTATTGCCCGGGCTGCGGCCACGGCGTGGCGCACAAGCTGATTGCGGAAGCGATCGAAGATCTGGGGCTGCAGGGCAAGACCATTTTCGTCAGCCCGGTCGGCTGCTCGGTCTTCGCCTACTACTACTTCAACACCGGCAACGTGCAGGTGGCGCACGGCCGGGCGCCGGCGGCGGCAACAGGAATCAAACGCGCCTGCCCGGACAAGATCGTGATCAGCTACCAGGGCGATGGCGACCTGGCGGCCATTGGGACAGCGGAGATCGTGCACGCGGCCAATCGCGGTGAAAAGATCACCGTGTTCTTTGTCAACAATGCGATTTACGGAATGACCGGCGGGCAGATGGCGCCGACCACCATGGTAGGGCAGACGTCGACAACCAGCCCGTGGGGACGGCGGCCGTCCAACGAAGGCTTCCCTCTGCACGTCTCGGAAATGCTGGCGACGCTGGAAGCGCCGGTTTATATCGAGCGCGTGGCGCTGTCGGACAATAAGAACATCATGAAGGCGCGGAAGGCGATCCGGAAGGGGCTGGAGTTGCAGCGCGATGGAGCGGGGTTCTCGCTGGTTGAGATTTTGTCGCCATGCCCGACCATCTGGAAGAAAGATCCGGTGGAAGCGCGCAAGTGGGTGGCGGAAAAAATGATCCCGGTATTTCCGCTGGGCGTGTTCCGCGATCGCAAGGGGGAGATCCCGAAGATCGATGTCCCGCAGAAAAGCGTGGCCGAGGTGCTGGAGCTATGCGAGGACAAGGCAGCCGCCAACGGCAAGCGCCACGGGAAGCCATGCTCGATCAAGATTGCGGGCTTTGGCGGGCAGGGCGTGCTGCTGCTGGGCGTGGTGCTGGCGGAGATGGGAATGCGCGAGCACATGGAGGTGAGCTGGCTGCCATCGTATGGGCCGGAGATGCGCTCGGGCAGCGCGCATTGCCATGTGTGCCTGTCAAAGGAGCGGATCGGGTCGCCCCTGATCGCGCATCCGCAAGTGCTGGTGGCGATGAATGAACAATCGCTGCGCAAGTTCGCGCCCACCGTGGCGCCCGGGGGACTAATCCTCTATAACCGCGACAGTCTCCCGGAAGATTTTGTGATCGCGCACGCGCGAGTGATATGCGTTCCGGCGTCGGAAATCGCCGACCGGCTGGGATCGGCGAAGGTGGCCAACGTGGTAATGCTGGGGGCGCTGCTGGAAGAAACAGAGTGCATGTCAGCGGACACCGCGATGGCAGTGATCGAGACGGCGGTGAAGAAACCGGAACTGCTGAAGCAGAACGACGAGGCCCTGCAGGCCGGGCGCATGTACGTCGATCACCAGGTCAGGATCGGCGCCGTGAGCCAGCCGGACGGGTTTGCGTACTAGGGGCTAGTAGTTAGTAGCCAGGAGTTAGCGCGCCCGGCTTCGAGATGCCGGGCGTATTTGTCGGAAATTAGAAATGGATTTCGCTTCATGAAAGCGGCGCTGATAGCAAGTTTGCTGGCGGGACTGGCGACCGGGCTGGGCGGCGTGATGATCGCACTGCTGCCGCGGATTTCGCGCCGTCTGTACGACACACTGCTGGGCTTCTCAGCCGGCGTAATGCTGGCAGCGGGCTCGATCACGCTGCTGTGGCCGGCGCTGTCGCAAAAAGGCATCGTGCCGGCGACGCTGGGATTATTGTGCGGCGCGCTGCTCGTGTACTTGCTGGAACTGGCAGTGCCTCACCTGGAGCCGCACTTCGCGCCGCAACTTACCGGGAAAAGCAAGAGCCTGGGACTGCTGATGGCGGCGGCGCTCACGCTGCATCACGTCCCGGAGGGATTGGCGATCGGAGTCGCCTTCGGTGGCGGGACCAGGGGCATGGGCCTGATCGTGGCCATCGCCATCGCTCTCCAAAACATTCCTGAAGGATTGGCGGTTGCCATGCCGCTGCGCGCGGCGGGTTTCTCGAGGCCCAAAGCGATCGCGTGGGCGTCGCTCTCGGGATTGACGGAACCGCTGGCAGCCGCGGTAGGCGTCTGGTTCGCGGGAACGTTGGACGGCATGATGCCGTTCGGCATGGCGCTGGCGGCGGGGGCGATGATCTTCGTGGCGTCGGACCAGCTGATTCCGGAGAGCCACGCGCAGTCGGATTCGAAATCGCCAAGCCTGGGATTGATTTCCGGGTTCGTGCTGTTGGCGGTCCTAACTAGGATCGCCTTCTAGAATTAGCCACACAATCCGCAAAATCCCTCGGAAGCAATTCGTGCGGTAAACTTTGCTTTTCCTAAATCTTTCCTCTGTGCTCTCCGTGGCCAATTTTCTATTGAGGGAGACGAGATGGCTGAGACCGAAAAGTACACTCCGCACAGCTTTGCGCCTTCCACGCTGAAGCCGCAGGTAATGGGGCGCAGGGGCGTGGTGGCGGCGGGGCATCCGCTGGTGGTCGAGGCGGGAATGCGAATGCTGCAGAAAGGTGGCAACGCGGTGGACGCGGGTGTTGCCACGGTGTTCGCAGCGGCGGTGGTGGAGCAGGCGAGCTGCGGGCTGGGCGGCGAAGTTCCGATCCTGGTCAAGGTGAAAGGCAAGCCGGTGGCAGCGATCAACGGCTGTGGCGTCGCGCCGCAACTGGCAACCGCGACCTTTTTTCTGAATTTGAATCCGAACGATGCGCGGCGCGGACCGTTTCCGGTGATGATCGCTGGGAAGAACGGGATTATCCCGGCATACGGGCCGCTGAGCGCGATCGTCCCGGGAATGATTGACGGGCTGCTGGTGGCGCTGAAGGAATTCGGGACGATGAGCTTCAGCGAGGTGATTGAGCCGGCGATCGAGCTGGCGAAAGGATTCCCGGCCGACCAGCGGCTGGCCGGCACACTGAAACAGCACGAACCGACCTACGTGAAGTGGCCAACGTCGGAGCGCGTGTACAAGCCCAAGGACAAGGCGGTGGCGGAGGGAGCGGTGTGGCCGCAGCCGGAGCTGGCGAAGACGCTCAAGTCCATGGCCGACGCGGAGAGGAGAGCGAAGCGGAAGAAGCGCGCCGGAGCGATCGATGCGGTGCGCGACTTTTTCTACCGCGGTCCAATCGCAAAAAAAATCGGCAAATACTGCGAAGAAAACGGCTGCCTGCTGCGAGAACGGGACCTCAAGATGTTCCACGCGCAGGTGGAGAAGCCGCTGACCACCAGCTATCGTGGCGTGGACGTTTACAAGGTCGGCTACTGGAGCCAGGGGCCGGTTTTTCTGCAGAACCTGAATCTGCTGGAGGCGTTCGACCTGCGCAGCCTGGGACACAACTCCGCGCGCTACGTGCACACCGTGGTGGAAGCGATGAAGCTGGGATACGCCGATCGCGACGCGTACTACGGCGACCCGCAACAGTCGAGCATTCCCGAGCAACTGATCTCGAAGCAATATGCGAACGTGCGGCGCGGGTTGATCGACAGCAGGCGGGCGTCGCCGGAGCACCGCGTGGGCGATCCGCTGCGGTTAAAAGCTGAGGCGCCGGTGGAGTTCGCCAAGGCGCGGCTGCGCGACCGCAACGCCGAACACCAGGACACGACGTGCGTCAACGTGATCGATGAAGCCGGAAACATGTTTTCGGCAACGCCGAGTGGGGCCTGGATTCCCGCCATGATGGCCGCCGATACCGGCATTCCGCTGACGCAGCGCGCGCAGGCGTTCGTGCTGACGCCGGGACATCCCAACCAGATCGGGCCGGGCAAGCGGCCGCGGATCACGCTGACGCCGACCATCGCGCTGAAAAAGGGCGCGCCGTGGCTGGCGTTCTCCACGCCCGGGGGCGACAGCCAGGACCAGACACTGCTGCAGGTTTTCCTCAACATCGTTGAATTCGGAATGCAGCCGCAGGACGCAGTGGAAGCGCCGCGCTTCAACTCGGTGGCGATGTACAGTTCATTCGACGATCACGGCGACAATCCGCTGGGGTTACAAGTGGAGAGCCGGTTCCCGCAGTCCACCATGGAAGAGTTGCGCGCGCTGGGCCACAAGCTAATTCTGCAAGGCGACTGGCAGAACTCGAGTTCGCCGACCATGATCGTGTACGACTCTGAGAACAAGGTGATCAAGGCCGGGGCAGACGTCCGGGGGCACAGGTGGGCGGGAGCGTGGTGAACAAAAGTCGGAAATACACGGGTCAAAGACCCGTGCCACACAAGTCCTTGTATTGACGGGAACTGCAATTCTTTTCACACTTAGCGAATCCCTGCCATATTTCGCCATACTGCGTAAAAACTTCCGCGAAGAATCTGCACAGGGCTAGACCTAAGTAATTGAACCTAATGCACCGCTGTCGTGGCAGGGAAGGTGCTTCTAAGGCCTGTGTTCGCCCCACTGTCTCGGGAAGCCGGGCAGTGTCCCCAACTGGCACGTCTACCGCAAAGACGGGCCCTGCCAAAGGAGAACGATGCGGCAACGAGAGATCCTTTGTATCGATGATGACGAGCAAAGCCTGCTGGTGCGCAAGCTACTACTGCAGACGCGTGGTTTCCGCGTGACTACAGCCACCAGCGCCAAGGCGGGCTTGTTGTATTTCCGCACTCACCAGGTGGATGCGGTCGTGCTCGATTACGAAATGCCGGAGATGAACGGCGGGCAGGTGGCGCAAAAGATGAAAAGCTTGCGCGCCGGAGTTCCGGTGCTGATCCTGTCGGCCCTGCCGTGGCTGCCGCCAGAGGCGCCGAAAGATTGCATTGACGTATTTGTCACCAAGGGCGGACCAACCGCCGAACTAGTGCAACACATCGAGCAGATGATTGACGCAGCTCCGGTGACGCGAGGCCGCAGCATGGGGCTGGTTGGCGCAGTGTCGGGCGTGGTGGTGGCGAAAGTTCGCGGCCTGCTGGCCAAGCCGAAGTCGGCGGCCTCTCCCAAGCCACTCATGCCGGCCGGAATTCAGTAGTTTCACGCGCGGCAGGCTTTTCCTTGCCATTCAGGGTTTCAGAGGTCACCAGCAGGTGAGCTTTGAAACCCTGAAGTGTTTGCAACGCAATCGACCGTCGTCTCAGTGCGTTTTCCGGACTGCAGTTGGATGCCTACTGTGTTTGGGCAGCAGGCACACCAAGGACGTCATCGAGAAAGGCGAGATAAGCGCAGATCAGGCGGTACGTCTGGTAGTAATCGTCCAAGTGAATAGCAGAAAGCTTGTCTTTTGACGTGTGCAGTATGCGCGCATTCCACGTTTCCTGGGTCAGGGAATGGATGGTAATGCGCGGAATCTTGCGCGCGGCAAACTGCTCGGAGTCGGTGCTGCCCACCGCTTCGACATTCACCCCCATGACGGGCAGATTCATCCGGCCGGCAAGGAAGACGATCGCGCCATACAACTTCCGGTCCGAATGACTCGCCCAGATGGCGGTTGGACCGAGGCCAAGCGTGTCCATATTCACCATGGCATCGGTGCCGGCAACCTCTTGCCTGGTCATGTGGTGCGCGTAGAAGTGAGAACCCACTTCGCCTTTTTCCTCATCCGTAAACGCGATGAAAATGTAAGTGTGTTTCCGGGGCCGGAGCTTTACGGCTTCATAGAGCGACGGCAGCAGGGACGCACCGCTCCAATTGTCCACCACCCCGTCGCCGGCAGACACGTGGTCGAAATGCGCGCCCACGATGATGGTCTTGTCGCCATTGCCCGGGAGGATGCAGATCACATTCGGCAGCTTCGAGCCTTTCACCGCTTGCTCGGAGATGCGTCCCTCGCACCCGGCATCAGCAAACAGGTGTTTGATCGAGTCTTCGCGTTGTTCGTCTTTGCCGCCATATTGTTGCAGCCTGGCCTCGATCACCTCGCGTGGAACCGGCTTGAATTCGATGCTCTGGGCGGACGCGCCAGGCGAGAGCGCCAGAATGAGAAGAAAAAAAGCACCGCGCATAACCACTTGGCGAACCCTAATTTTGGTAGACCTTTGCTGCCGGTTGCGACTTTGCCGACCCGGCTTCCTGCTCCGCTCCCCATCCGCGGCGGGATTGCTCGAGATACAGAAGAACAGCGCAGATTACGGAACCGATGAGCAGCACGACGCCGAGCCCCGGCTGATTGAGGATCAGTTTTCCCAAGCCAAACAGTGCCAGGTAAACCATGGCGCAGCCCAGTAGCCAGGCGATCAGGTTACGACCCAGGTCGCGATTCGGGTGGACCTCGGGGGTGAGGCGCGCGATCGGTTGCCAGCCGCGAACATCGGGCCGGGTCTTGCGATAGAAGGAAACCAGCACGGGCTCGGGTTCCGGACTGGTCAGCAGCGTGACCGTAATCCATGCCACGGTAGTGATGATGGTGGTGGTGAGGGCGGTCTTGGCGAATACGACCGGGCCGCTGCCGGCAAACAGGGTGTCGCTGCCGGTGAGTGACCGCCACAGTCCTTTCCAGTTCAAAAGCAGGCTGACGAGCAGCGAGGTCGCCATGGCGGAAATCTCGCTCCAAGCATTAATACGCCACCAGTACCAGCGCAGCAGGTAGACCAGGCCGGTGCCGGCGCCGATCTCAAGCACAACCTGCCAGCCGCCTCCGATGGATGTCAGCTGTACCGAAATCCACGCCGAGGCAATGACCAGCAACACGGTGGCAAGGCGCGACGCGATGACATAGTGGCGCTCGGATGCGCTCTTGCGGAGGAAGCGCCGGTAGAAATCCGCGACCAGGTAGGACGCGCCCCAATTCAGCTGGGTGGCGACAGTGGACATGAAGGCGGCCAGAAATCCGGCGATGGCAATGCCACGGAAGGCGTGTGGCAGGTGCTGGTTGAGCACCATCATGTATCCCTTTTCCGGCTCGGCGAGGCCGGGATACAAAACGATGACTGCGAGCCCGGTGATGATCCAGGGCCACGGGCGCACGGCATAATGCGCGACGTTGAACCAGAGAACGGACAACAGGCCGTGACGCTCGTCCTTGGCGCTGAAGATGCGCTGCGCGATGTAGCCGCCGCCGCCGGGCTCCGCGCCCGGGTACCAGAACGCCCACCACTGCAGCGCAATGTTCACCAGGAAGGTGATGACCGGGTACATCCACAGAACTTCCGCGGTCAGTCCGCGGGAGAAATCAGGAAAGAGAGCGATGGGGCTGCCGGAGTTCGGCGTGGAGGACTGCATCGCCTGCAGTCGGGCGAGCATGACGTCCATGCCGCCGATGGCGCGCACGGCATAGACGGCGACGGCGATGACGATGGTCATCTTTAATACGAATTGAAACAGGTCAGTCCAGAGCACACCCCAGAGGCCGCCCAGCGCTACATAGAGGCCGGTGAAAGGAATTAAGAAGAGCACGCAGACGGCGAGCGCGGCGCCATCGGGTCCCGACCACAACGACCCGAGCGGGGAGAGCGCGCGGCTGACCGAGTTGAGCATGGGCGTGCCGCCGAGGGTGACGCTGACAATGGAGGTCATGGCCTTGGTGACCCAGCCGAGAATGATGCAGTTCATCAGCAGGCCAAGGTAGAGGGCGCGAAAGCCGCGCAGGAAGGCGGCGGGCTTGCCGCTGTACCGCATCTCGGCGAATTGCACGTCGGTGAGCAGGCCGGAGCGGCGCCACAGGCGGGCGAAGAGGAAGACGGTCATCATCCCGGAGAAAAGAAAGCTCCACCACAGCCAGTTGCCGCTGATGCCCTGCCGGTACACCAACCCGGTAACCACCAGGGGCGTGTCGGCGGCAAAGGTTGTGGCGACCATCGAGGTGCCGGCAAGCCACCAGTTCACGTTGCGGCCGGAGACGAAGTAGTCGTCGACGCTCTTGCCGGAGCGGCTGCGAAAGTAGAGGCCAAGGACAAGGGTGATGCCGAGGTAGGCGAGGATGGCGGCCCAGTCGAGAAAAGTGAAAGTCATTTGCGGTGAGATCCGGTGCGCTCAGTATGTCAGCATTTCAGTCGCTCAGTACGTCTGAAATTTCGCTGCAGTGTAGATCGGAGGTACTACGTACTAACGTGCGGAGTACTGAGATACCGGGGCCGTTCTTTTGCGCGGTGCATTGGTTGCGTAGGTGACTTGTCTCGATTGCGCTTGTTTGACCCGGTTTTCCGGCGTTCGCTATAATCGAAACGCGAGCGGGAGTAACTCAGCGGTAGAGTGCGACCTTGCCAAGGTCGAAGTCGCGGGTTCAAATCCCGTCTCCCGCTCCAGTATTTGCATCCGACCCTCGCTGCTGGCGAGGGTTTCGCGCGATGGCGCCGTTCTCTGGGCGCCGGTAGGATTCCAGCACTTCAGGAAGAGGCGCGGTAGCCAAGTTGAGCCGCTTTGCGGGCGTGAGCGGAGCGGGAGCCCGCAAGCGAAATCCTGAGCCGCAGGCGAAGGATCTTGTTCGAGCGTAATTGGGGCGCGGTAGCCAAGTGGTAAGGCCGAGGTCTGCAAAACCTCTATCGCCGGTTCGATTCCGGCCCGCGCCTCCAGTACCTTTCCGCAAGTTACCGGTTCGCGGCGAGTAGATTACCGCGGTTTGGCCGCGAGCCTCGACTGCCGGACCGAGACCGTCTATGCTTGCAATCAGCGGCGCGGTATCCAAGTTGAGGCGCGGTACCCAAGTGGTAAGGGAGAGGTCTGCAAAACCTTTATGCGTCGGTTCGATTCCGACCCGCGCCTCCAAAATCTCCTCCGGGTAAGGCGAAACCGTAGCGCTTCCATCCGATTTCGCTCGATCAGACAAACTTCGCGATTAGGGTCGCGGTTGCCGCGATCACGCTAGCCCCGCCGTTGCAGTGATTCGTTAAAGCAGCCATCTCGGCTTGTCCTGTTTCGTGCGACGCGCATCCAAGAGAGCGGCGAAATTGGAGCGCTTCCAAGGCGCGCGGTTGCGATGAGCAAGATCACTCTCAAAGTGAATGGCAGCGTCCACGAGGTAGACGTAGATCCCTCCACACCATTGTTGTTCGTTTTGGCCGACGAGCTTGGGTTGCGCGGGCCCAAGTTCGGGTGCGGCATGGCGCAATGCGGCTCGTGCAGCGTCATCGTGCGCCGCCAGGTGGTGCGTTCTTGCGTGATGCCGGTGAGCGCGGTGGGCCACGACGAGGTGACGACCCTGGAAGGCCTGGGCACGCCGGAGAAACCTCACCCCATCCAACAAGCATTCATCGATGAAGGAGCGGCGCAGTGCGGCTTTTGCCTGAGCGGCGTGATTCTCACCGCAAAAGCTGTCCTGGACGAGAAACCCAATGCCAGTGACGAAGAAATGCGCGCCGCGCTCGGCGGCGTGATGTGCCGCTGCTTCGCTCACTTCCGCATGATGCGGGCGATTCGCAAGTATGCCGACACGAGGAGAGCATGAGCGTCTCGCGGCGTGACTTCCTGAAAGCGTCGGGCGCGCTGGTGGTGACCTTCGGTGCGGTGTCGGTGGCGCCGCCGTTTGCCCTTGCACAAGGCCCGTTCGGCGCTCATCCCTCCCACATTGATCCTGCAAGGCTGGACTCCTGGCTGGCGGTCGGCGGCGACGGAACGGTAACGGCATATACGGGCAAGTGCGATATGGGCCAGGGAATGTTCACGGCGCAGACGCAACTCGTCGCCGAAGAATTGTGTGTGCCGCTAAGCCGCGTGCGGCTGGTCCAGTGCGACACCTCCGTCTGCCCGGATGAGGGAACAACGTCGGGGAGCCAGTCCACGCCGACGAATTTCAACGACTCCAACCTGGCCCAGGCGGCGGCCACAGCGCGAGAAGCACTCGTCAGCATGGCGGCACAGCGCTTCGAGGAGAAAGCCGATCAACTCACGGTTGCGGATGGCGTGGTCAGCAGCAAGTCAGGACGGCGCGTGACGTATCAGGAACTCATCGGAAGCCACCGATTTAACATGACGTTGAGCAAGGCGGCGAAGCGACGACCACCGGCGGAATGGAAGGTATTGGGTAAGCCGGTCCCAGCGCTGGACAGGGCCGCGCTCATGACCGGGCAATTCGAGTTTGTGCACAACGTGCGCGTGCCCGGAATGCTGCACGGCCGGGTGGTGCGTCCGCCCTCGGTGGGCGCCACGGTAGCCGGCCTGGATGAGGGTTCAGTAGGCCGGCTTCCCGGGGTAGTAAAGATCGTCGTGCGCAATAACTTCGTGGGAGTTGTTGCGGAAAAGCAGGCGCAAGCAATCGCAGCAGCGCGCCATTTGAAGGTGACTTGGAAGCCCGGCGCCGGGCTGCCGCCGCAGAAAACGTTTTGCGACAGTTTGCGCAACCAGCCCTCTCGCGACGTTCTGGTGGTTGACTCCAAGGATGTCGAGCAGCGACTGGCAGCGGCGGGCACCGTGGTGCGGGCCAGGTATGTCTATCCCTACCAGATGCACGGCTCGCTGGGTCCTTCCTGCGCTGTGGCCGAGGTTAAGCCCGGCGCTGCGACAGTATGGTCGGCAACCCAGTCGGTGTATCCGACGCGGAGCATTGTCGCCGAGCTTATTGGCTTACCGCTGGACAGTGTGCGGGTCATCTACGTGCGCGGGTCCGGGTGCTATGGACTGAACGGCGCCGATGTCGCCTCATTCGATGCGGCAATTTTGTCACAGGCCGTCGGCAAGCCGGTCCGCGTCCAACTCTCGCGTGAAGATGAAATGGCGTGGGAAAACTTCGGTTCTGCGGCGGTCGTGGAGCAGCGTGCCGCCCTCGACGGCGGAACCATTGTTGCCTGGGAGTGCGAGAACTGGATGACCTCGAAAGGCGGCCGACCCGGATATGACCGCCCGGGAAATGTGATTACGGGAGAACTCCTCGGCTACCCCGCGGAGGCCGTCACTCCGCGTACCGCTTCGGAACCAACCGGTCAACTGCGCAACCGCAGTAACGCCGCGCCGTCCTATGTGGCGGGCTGCATCGGCGGCGCCTGTGGCGGGGCCGGCACCATTCGTAGCGAGCGCGTTCTCTCGCATACCGTCGCATCGCCATTCTTCACCGGCCCGTTGCGCTCTCCGTCCCGCATCCAGAACACGTTTGCGCACGAGTGTTTCATGGACGAACTCAGCGCGCGCGCCCATGCTGACCCGGTGGCATTCCGGGTGCAGCATCTCCGAGACGAACGCCTTATCGCGGTCCTCAAGTCCGCCGCCGAGGCGGCCCAATGGGAGAAGCGTCCTTCGCCGAATGCGGCGAAAAACGGCATCGCCAGCGGACGGGGAGTCGCGTGCGTCGTCTATGAAGGCAACAACGGCTACGTCGCGCTGATCGCGGATGTAGCAGTTGACCTGGCAAGCGGAGAAGTTCAGCCGCGCCGATTTGTCGCGGCGATGGATTGCGGCCCGATTTCCAACCCGGATGGAGTCCGCAACCAAAGCGAGGGGGGCATTCTCCAGGGCATGAGCCGCGCGCTCGTAGAAGAGGTCAAGTGGGACGACGTGCGGGTTACCTCGACGGATTGGGAGAGCTACCCCAGTTTGTATCTCGGCATGGAGGTCCCTTCGATCGAGATCGTCCTGCTGAACCGCACAGGTGTGCCGGCTACCGGAGCGGGAGAAAATGCCATCACCGTCGTTTCCGCCGCGATCGGGAACGCAATCTTCGACGCGACCGGCGTCCGCCTGCGGGAAGTACCATTTACGCCTGAACGCGTCCGGGCGGCGCTGTCCAGCGCCGGTCGAGGAGTCGCAGCGTGAGCCGACGTGCTTGCAGTGTCGCTTTGGCCGCAGCCAGTGTGGTCTCGCTGGCAATGTTGTTCGCGATCCGCACGGTCGCAGCGGACCAGGAACGCGCCCAAGGTCAGCGAGTGTACGCAACTGCGCCGCGCGACGATGGTGCGGCTGCAGCGGCTTTCCAGGCTATCCTGCCGGTCCTCCATCACCCCCGATGCATGAACTGCCATTCTCGCGGAGATTTTCCGCGACAGGGAGATGACAGTCATCGGCACACCATGAACGTGCGCCGTGGTCCGGACGGGGACGGCATCGCCGCGGTGAAGTGCAGCACCTGCCACCAGGACCAGAACGTCGAAGGACGGCATACGCCGCCGGGAGCGCCCGATTGGCACCTGCCGCCTCCGGGAATGGCGATGATCTGGGAAGGACTCACCGACCGTCAGCTATGTGAATTGTTCAAGGACCGCACGCAAAACGGCGGCCGCGATGTTGATGGGATCGTGGAGCACATGAGCACACCGCTGGTGCTCTGGGGATGGAACCCGGGGGGCGACCGGACTCCGGTTCCGATTCCGCAGACCGAATTCTTAGCGAACGTGAAACAGTGGGCGGCGAAAGGCGCTGCTTGTCCCGGCGAAGGTACGGCGCGCACCGGCGGCGCTCGGTCGCACACGGGACATTGAAGATACGGCAAGCTCTCCGCCGTGGCCTGTGCAGCCAGTAGTTGGAGCGCGCACGCCCTCGTGCGCGGATGGGCTGAGGAACTTCTCCACATTTGCAAGAAACGCGAATGTGGGCCCCCGCCGCAGGTCGCGTTGCGAGGCCCGGCGAGCTAATGTGGGATAGTTCGAACAACAATCCATGCTGTGACTTTAGAGTGGAGCGAGGGCAGAATTTGAGAGTGCAGTCAGTGTTGGAGCGCGCACGCCCGCGTGCGCGAATGGGCCGAGGAACTTCCCCACATTTGCAAGAAACGCGAATGTGGGCCACCCGCCGATCGTCAGGTATGTGAATTGTTCAACAAATTTCACAACAGCTCGTCGTCAATCCGGGAGGAAATGCTCGCCGGGACGCGGCGACGTCCGCCGCTCTCGCCGAGCAGGTACCGCACCAGGGCGCGGCTGTCGGCATCGAACAGGTTCGCAACCAGTCTGCTGACCGCCTGCGCCCGCGCGGTTTCCAGATCGAGCCCGGCGGTGTACGACCATGCCCGGCCGCGCTTGCGGCGCTTCACCAGGCCTTTGGCGCACATGCGGTCCAGCACTGTCATCACCGTCGTGTAAGCCAGCGGGCGAGGCATTCCGGCGCGCACTTCGGCAACACTCGCCTCCGGCCGCGTCCACAACACCTTCAGACAGTCAATCTCCAGGGACGCCGGTACGCCTGCCCTCACTTGTCTTCTCTCTTATTGTTGCCGGCGGGCTTGAACTTGTTTTGCAGCGCCGAGATTTGCTGCTCCAATGGCGCGCCCGGCGGCGTACTTTCGGTCGCCGCTGCCGCCGCGACCGCAACCTCGGGCTCGGCGTTCTCTTCCTGGTCTGCTTCCTTCGCCTGCGTCGCCTTGGGACGCAGAAACTTGCCGGGATCGAGCAGCGGACGGCCCAGCGACGGGTTGTAGCTCGTCCACGGACTCTCCACCGCGGCCTCCCTTTCGAAATGCGCCCGCATGCTCTCCATCTTCGAATCCAGGTCGTCCAGGTAATGCAGCATCAGCGCCTCGGGAAACATGGGCAGCTTGGGCGAGCCGAACTCGTACTGTCCGTGATGGCTGATGATCATGTGTTCGAGCAGGGTCTTGGTCTCGCGAGGAAAGCCCGGGGGCAGCTTCTCCTGCAGCATCTCCAGTTCGATGATCATGTGCCCGAGCAACTGGCCGCGGGTGGTGTAGGCGAAGGAGCGCGCGTACGACAACTCGTGCACTTTGCCGATATCGTGCAGGAACACGCCCGTCAGCAGCAGGTCGCGATCGATTTGCGGGTAGTTGCGCGATGCCAGGTCGCACAACTTGAATAGCGATACCACGTGATCGAGCAGCCCGCCGATGTAGGCGTGATGCAGCGTCTTCGCCGCCGGCGCGTTGCGATAGGCGGCGGCGATTTCCGGGTCGCTCATGAAATTTTCCACCAGCGCCTTCAGGTGCGGGTTGGTGAAGCCGGCGACAAAATCGCACAGCGTGCGCCACAACTCCTCCACGTCCTTGCTGGTCTTCGGCAGGTAGTCGGAATAATCAATAGCCGATTCCTCCAGCTTCTTGAGCTTGTGCACCGTGAGTTGAAAACGCCCGTTGTACTTGTTGATCAGGCCGCGCACCTTGACGAAGTCGTCCTGCTCGAACGCGCCCATGATCTCGGCCACGTTGTCCCACACCTTGGCATCGATGTGGCCGGTGCGATCGGCCAGGGTCAGCGCCAGGTATGGATCGCCGGTTTTCTTCGGCTTCACTTGCTTAACGGCGACCACGAAACTGGTGGTAACGACCTGGTTCTCGTGTTGCGCTGCATCGCGGATGTAAAAGTCCTTCATCGGCCCTCTGACTGGGGACTGGCTGGGAAAAGGTATCGTATATCAGAAACTCAGCCCGTGAACATGAGGTGATTCGCCGAGGGAGTAGCCGGTCCTGCGAACGGCGGCCTGGTTAGGAGTTGCGGCGGCTGGGTTTGTTCGCTGGATGCGTTGTGGCGAGCCGCGCTAGGAAATACCCGTCGACTCCGCCTGCTCGTGCGCATGATAGGAAGACCGGACCAGCGGCCCGCTCTCCACATGACGGAAGCCCATCTTCAGGGCTTCATCTTTGAGGAAGCGGAATTCCTCCGGACGAGCGATGCGCGCGATCGGCAGGTGATCGCGTGAAGGCCGCAGGTATTGCCCGACCGTGAGGATATCGACCTGGCTTTCGGCGAGGTCGCGGAACACCTGCAGCAATTCCTCCGTGGTCTCGCCCAAACCGACCATCAGGCCTGACTTGCTCACCGTGGAAGGAGAGATTTGCTTGCAGCGCTTCAGCAGCCGCAGCGTGCGCTCGTAACGCGCTCCCGACCGTGCGACGCGATAAAGCCGCGGGACCGTCTCGGTGTTGTGGTTCAGGATGTCGGGCCGCGCTGCAAGTACGGTCTCAAGGCAGTCGTCATGACCCTGGAAATCGGGAATGAGGACCTCGATCTTGCAATCGGACGAAACCCTGCGGATTTCCTGGATGGTCATGGCGAAAACGCGGGCGCCGCCCAGGTTGTCGTCGTCGCGATTGACGCTGGTCACGACTGCGTACTTCAGACCCAGGGTCTCCACGGCTTCGGCCACGCGGCGGGGTTCGTCGAAATCGATCGGCGCGGGATGTCCCTTGGGAACAGCGCAAAAGCCGCAGCGCCGGGTGCAGATATCGCCCAGCAGCATGAAGGTGGCGGTGTGGTGGTTCCAGCACTCGCCAATGTTGGGGCACTGCGCCGACTCGCATACCGTGTGCAGACTCAAGCCACGCGCCAGCTTCTTCAGCGAGTGGTAGTTCTCGCCCATGGGCGCGCGCGCTTTAAGCCACTCCGGCTTGGGCTGAGGCCGTCGCGGCCCGACCTCGATCTGAACCAGCGTGGTTGCCATAGAACCGTCTCATTGTACGATGCGCCGCCCAGTTCGAACGAATCACGGCTTGCCGCGCTGCGCGCCGTGCCAGATTGTAGTAATGGTCACCCGAGTGCCCACCACTCGGTAGAGCACAAGGTAGGGAGTTCCCCCGATTAACAATTCCCGGCTTGAAGGTTCGGTGCCCGTCCGCCCTAAATGCGGATGCTGTCGGAGCGTTTCGACGACCGCCACAATTCTCGTTGCCAATCTCGCGGCAGCTTCAGGCTTGTCCCTGGCGATGAATGTTTGAATTTCCCGCAGCCGTGTCCGCGCCAGTGGCGACCAGACGATCTCTACCGGCACAGCGCCTCGTCGTCATGCGCCTTTCCGCAGACGCATTTCGGCGGTGGCAGTTCATGGTCCGTTCCCCAGGAGAGCAGCCATGCCTTCATGTCCTCATGCCGGATGTAATGTCCGGAGTTGACCTGCCGGTCGCCCTGGCGCACCTCCGCCAGCAGCCGCTCCTGGTCAGTGACATAGGATTCCACGGCGTCAGAAATCAGAAAATTCGAGCTTCGGCCGGAAGCTTTGGCAAGCTTCGCCAGCCGTTCCTTCATTTCCGGCTTCAGACGGATACTGAGGGTTGCGCTTTTTGTGTTCGCCATGAACACATTTTAGCACCACTGGGCAGGGCCAGCCAGCGACGGCGCGGCGCTCTGGCGTTCGTCATCATGGCCGTCCTGAATTGTTTTCCCGTCGTGCTGATGGAGCGGGAGGACTCCGCCGCAGGCACAAGCGATTCCAGACTCCATCTTGGGTCGCGCTGGGATTCTTTGTTAGCGCGCAAACAAAATCGGGGTGGCCATAGCCACCCCGAAAATGGTTCTGCGACCGCCGTACTACAGAACCTGAACGTTCTCAGCCTGCCAGCCCTTGGGGCCTTTCTTGACATCGAATTGAACCGCTTGCCCTTCTTGGAGGCTGCGGAATCCCTGTGCCTGAATGGCGGTGTGGTGGACGAATACGTCCTCACCGTTCTGGCGGCTGATAAAACCGAAACCTTTGGCGTCGTTGAACCACTTTACTGTTCCTTGTTCCATTTTCGTGTTGCTCTCTTCTGTGTTGAATTGTGCGGTGAAGTAAAATCGGGACTAAGACAGGAAGTGCTTCAGCAGAGCTTCGGCAGCAACGTACTTAGATCAATTCAAATCCACCAGCCGCTACAGTATATCTAGATTCCCCGCATCTGGCGAGGACTCATTTATTTGGCGTGAATGAACCGCTGAATTACCCTCCCTGACGCCGGCATTGACCCTGGCGCATGTTGGCGTTTTGCCGGCAGGGCTAATTACCATCTCATTACGTGGCAGGTGCAGCAAAATGCGAGAAGAGCAGTTTTATCGAACCTGCCGTTTTGGTCCCAAGCCAGAGCAGCGCCGAACGTAAGAGCACTGCCTGGAAGCGCATAAGTCACCTCTCTCCGTTGCGGCGGTAGAGCCAGTGACCGGCTGGCGTTGCCGCCGCATCTTTTCCGCTCGCAATGACGGTTGTGACCCGCATCACTGCGCCCCCTCAGGCGCTGGGCTAGTCTGAATTCGGTCCGTATGCAGGTTAAGCTCTCGAGACCAGAAGGCAGGCATTCATTCATGCGCAAAACGGCATTCTTAGTGGTTGCGGTAATTCTCATCATCAGCGCCGCGGCGATGGCGGCGAATCAATTTGGCATCTCCGATAAGCGCGAGGTCACGTTTTACGACCCGGTCATGATCGGCCAGACCCTGGTGCCGGCAGGCGATTACACGGTCGTGCACCAGATGAAGGGCAACGATCACCTGATGGTATTCACCAAGGTTGGCAACAAGTCCGTGGCAGCGACGGTAAAGTGCTCGCTCACGCCGCTGAAAGCCGCGGCAAGCCGGACCGAAGTTGAGTACAAGACCAGTGCCAACAACACGCGAGTGCTTTCGCGCATAGTGTTCAGAGGCGATCGCGCCGAACACATCTTCTAGATCTTTGTAGATCTTGTAGATCTTGGATCCGTCGCGGGTCTCCGCCCGGAGGCTCGCGCCGGACACCAATGCGTGCAGGACCAACCCCTCCGCTACGCCGCGAGTTTTACAGTCACCGGTGATTGGGAGTTCTGCTCCGTTGTTTGTTGAGCAGTTCGCAGATTGCCGCAGTCCTTGGAATTGGTGGCGGCGGTTGGACTCGAACCAACGACCTAGGGATTATGAGACCCTCGCTCTAGCCACCTGAGCTACACCGCCACATAGGAAACCGCGCCGGGGCCGGCGCGGTGGGCCGCTTACGATTCTATGGGCCGCGCCGAAAAGGCGCAAGGACTCATCCCGGGAAAACGCCCTGCATCCCAACGTGAGGCCTGGAACGCAGCGCCTTGCGCGGTGTCGGTATGCTTCCTCCGCCGGGTCGTGTACCGGAGATTAATAGTAGGGTTCGCGCCCCAGGGTTGCCGCATCAAAACACGGGTATAATGAGGGGCATTGGCAACCGTCTCCCCTCAATATTGATGGAACTTCAGCCAGCAGGTGTCGGATCTTCATGTCCAAGAAACTCAAAGCGGTAATCCTCGGCGTCTCCATTGCCGTCGTTCTGTTCACCATTGCGGGGGGACTCGGTGTCCGCGCCGCCTCCAATGACGGAGCCTACCGTCAGCTTGGCGTTTATAGCGAAGTGTTGTCCCGGATTCGCAGCGAGTACGTCGAGGAACCGAACATCCCGCAGGTGACCGACGGGGCCCTGCATGGCCTGCTGGAATCGCTCGATCCCAACTCCAGCTACCTGACCGCGGCCGAGTACAAGCAGTACCGCACGCGCAAGAGCGACGCCAAGGGGCAGATCGGGGCCACCATCTCCAAGCGCTTCGGTTACGCCGCGGTGATTTCCGTGATCCCGGGCGGTCCTGCCGACAAGGCGGGGATCGAGAATGGCGACATCTTTGAGGCCATCGAAAGCCGTACGACGCGCGAGATGTCGCTGGCGGAAATCCAGTCGCTGCTCGCCGGCGATCCCGGTTCGAACGTGAATGTCGCGGTGGTGCGCGCGCGCCGCGCCGAACCGCAGAAGGTCACCATCACGCGCAACACGGTGAAGATTCCCGACGTCAGCGAGAAGAGTTTCGAAGACGGCATCATCTACATCAAGGTGGATGCCTTCAACAAGGGCAAGGCGCAGGACATCGCCGCCAAGCTGAAGGAAGACCAGAAAAAGGGCGCCAAGAAAGTCATTCTTGACCTCCGCGATTGCTCCGAAGGCGACATGCAGGAAGGCATCGCGACCGCGAACCTGTTCCTGAATCACGGGATCATCACCTACCTCCAGGGACAGCGCTATCCGAAAGAGGTCTTCAACGCCGATTTGAATAAGGTCGTCACCGGGCTGCCGCTGGTGGTCCTGGTCAATCGCGGCACCGCTGGTCCGGCCGAGGTTACGGCCGCTGCCATCCTGGAAAACGCTCGTGGCGACGTGCTCGGCGACAAGACCTTCGGGGTGGGCTCGGTTCAGAAACTGATCGAGATACCGGATGGCTCGGCCCTCATCCTGAGCGTGGCCAAATACTATTCACCGACCGGCAAGGCCATCCAGGATTCGGCGGTGACTCCCAACATCATGGTCGCCGACAACAGCGATGACTTCGTCCTGCCCGACGACGAAGACAATCCCACCGCCGGCGAAGAGCCGAAGAAACCGCAGCGCACTCTGCAAAACGACGAACAACTGAAGCGCGCCATCGAAGTGCTGAAAAATCGCGACGCCAAGGTAGCGACCGCGGGAAAATAGCGGCAAAAGAATACGCGGCTTTAAGTCCCTGATTTATGTAGCCCGGCCGCCCCCGGCCGGGCTTGTCATTTGCCTAAATTGCCGGACCGAATCACCTGCCCGGCGCTTTCCGGGTATACTGGCAGTAGCACTTAAGTCGAAGACACCAGACTCCATCCTTGCGCCTTCGCCATTAAGCGGCTTTCACTCCGAAAGCTTCGCTGTCCACACGCGAATTCGGTTATCCGAACAACAGGAGCAGTCATGAAGCGTCCACCCCCGGTGCGAGCCTCGAGTCTTTCCGCCACCCAGAAGCGCGTACTGCTAGTCGTAACCCACAGTCCCAAGAACAACCTGCGCGCCAACGTCCTGCGCAAACATGGGATGGACGTGATTTGCGCCAACCACATCGGGGATGCGCGCATGCTGTGGCACCCGAACACTTACGACCTGGTTCTGTTCGACCTGCGCCACGAAAACGGCGCCGCCGAGGAACTGTGCGGCGAGATCAGGACGGAAAGTCCGCATCAACTGGTGGCCTTCCTGGTGGGAAAGCCCGAGTACCTGTCCGCGATTCCCTCCGTGCAACCGGTCATGCTCGACGAGGCGCCGAAACGCTACGAACAAACCCTGCGTCAATTGATGGCGACCGCTTGCGAAGCCCTGCCGCAGCGCGGCGGTTTCCTGGAAGCAACGTGGAGAATGGGCTTGGCGCGCGCCGTTAAGCCGACTCCCATCGCCGATCCTCCGCGACCCGTGGTTCACCAGCTCACTTCGTTGCCGGAGTCGGCGGTCACCTTTTCATTCGGCGAGGCGGTGCGGCAGGCCGAATCAACCTCGGAAGAGATCGCTCCTTGAAGATTCGTGGGGCGGACTACCGCTCGACTCCCCTCAAGCTTTTGCAGCGGATGGCAGAGTTGCAAGGGGCCGAGCTCACCCTGTGTCCCCTCTTCTTCAATGAACGGCTGATCTTTCGCGGCGCATATGGCGCCGATGCCGCCGCCCAAGTTACCAGGCTCTTGAAAACGCTTTCGGAGCCTGTTTTCATGCCGGTTACCTAGCCTCATCAACCGCCTCGGCGCCGTGCTATTCTGGGCCTCGCGCCCCTGTCGGAACTTCCATGAAATCGATCTACGCCGAGCTGCCGCCGGTTGAGGTGGCGGGAACCAAGTTGGTCGGACGAGTCGTGTTCGCCCTGCTGGTGGTGGCGTCCGCGCTCATTGGCGCCTTCGGCGGCCTTTTGCTGGTGTATTCCACCGACCTGCCCGAGGTCAGCGAGCTGCAGCGCTATCACCCTTCCACCATCACCGAACTTTACGACGACCAGGGGCGCGTGGTCGGGTCCTTCGCGCTGCAGCGCCGCGTGGTGGCCGGCTACGATGATTACCCCAAGGTCCTGCGCGACGCCATTATTTCCGTCGAGGACAAGGACTTCGAAAAGCACTGGGGCGTGAACTTCTGGCGCATTATCGGCGCCGCGTACAAAGACATCGTGCTCGGGCAAAAAGCGCAGGGCGGATCCACGCTCACCATGCAGCTCTCGCGCAACCTGTTTCTCTCGCCCGAGCGCAAGTTCCATCGCAAGATCCAGGAAATCATGCTCGCCATCCAGATCGAGCGGCGCTTCACCAAGCCGCAGATCTTTACCCTGTACGCCAACCAGATTTTTCTTGGCCACGGGGCCTACGGCTTCGAGGCCGGATCGCTGTTTTACTTCAGCAAGCATGCCAAGGACCTGACGCTGGAAGAAGCCGCACTGCTCGCCGGCTTGCCCAAGGCGCCGAACTACTATTCTCCGCTGAATAATCCCGAGCGCTCGGCCCGCCGCCGCAACCTGGTGATCAACGCCATGCTGGAAGACGGCAAGATCACCGCCGCGCAGGCCGCACACGCCAAGTCCATGCCCATCCAGTTGCACCCGCAGAGCGATCCCAACTCGCTGGCGCCTTACTTCGCGGAGGAAGTCCGCCGCTACCTGGAGAAAAAATACGGGACCGACGAGGTCCACCAGCGCGGCCTGCGCGTTTACACCACGCTGAATAAGGAGTTGCAGGAGGCGGCGAATCGCGGTTTGCTGGACGGTCTTGCTGCCTACGAGCGCCGTCACGGATGGAAGGGGCACCTGCCCAACATGGTCGCCGCCGGTCTCGATCTCGACAAATACCAGCACCCCGATTGGGATGAACCCATCGCGCCCGGCAGTTACGTGCACGCATTGGTGACGCGGGTCACGACCGGGTCGGCGACGGTGAAATTCGGGCGCTACCTGGCCACTATCGCCCCCGCCGACATGGCATGGACCGGGCACAAGAATCCCGATGAAATTCTCTCGCGCGGCGACATTGCTTACGTGAAAATCGCCTCCGTCATCGACTCCGACACGGCGAAGGTTTCCCTGGAACAGGATTCCGGCGCGCAAGGCGCTCTGCTGGCGATTGACAATGCCACCGGCGACATCAAGGCCATGGTCGGCGGCCGCGATTATGACGAATCAAAATTCAACCGCGCCACCCAGGCCATGCGCCAGGTGGGGTCCTCCTTCAAGCCCTATGTCTACACCGCTGCCATCGATGGCGGCGCCACTCCCGACGACATCATTCTCGACGCCCCGGTTACGTTTTCCAGCGCCTCCGGCCCCTACTCGCCGCACAATTACGACGGAAAATTCGAAGGCAACATCACGCTGCGGCGCGCGGTCGCGCAGTCGCGCAATATTCCGGCATTGAAGACGGCGGCGCGGGTCGGCATCAACAAGGTGATCGAGTATGCGCGCAAGTTCGGCATCGTTTCGCCGCTGCCGCCGGTGCTGCCGTTGGCGCTCGGATCCGCCGATCTTACCCTGATGGAGCAGACCTCGGGTTTCTCCACCTTTCCCAACGACGGCGTTCGTGTCGTGCCACGATATACCCGCAAAGTTACCGATTACGACGGACGCGTCCTGGAGGAAAGTTATCCCGAGGTAAAGGACGTCATCAGCCCGCGCACGGCGCGCATCATGACCTCCTTGCTGCGGGAGGTAGTGCTGCACGGCACCGCGTTCCAGGCCAGCAAGCTGAACCACCCGCTGGCGGGCAAGACCGGCACCACCAACGATTTCACCGATGCGTGGTTCGTCGGCTTCTCGCCTTCGATCACTTGCGGCGTTTGGGTCGGTTACGACGAGAAAAAATCACTGGGCAAGAAAGAAACCGGCGCGCTCGCCGCCCTGCCCATCTGGATCGACTTCATGAAGGTGGCACTCAAGGGCCGCGAAAAAGAGGACTTTCCTGCTCCTCCCGCCCGGTCGCACAATGCCGCCGCCAAGGTGGACACCCCCGACTTCCGTCCCGGCGACGGAGAAGCGCACTGACTGCAGTACTCAAGTACACTGCCGCAAGTCACTCTTGTGACGTTCCAGCCCGCGTTACAATCGTGACACTCAATCATGCGCGGATTCTTCCGATTCCTCCTCCTCGGGCTGGTGTTGATCATGGTCGCCCTGGTGTCAGGGCTGACGGCGATGCGCATCGCCATTCACGGGCGCGAGGTGGTGGTGCCGAAATTTGTCGGCCTGACGCCGCCGCAGGCGGACCGGCTCGCCGCGCAGAACGGGTTGCTGGTCGAATTCGAAAGCCGCTTTTACAGCCCCGACATCCCTATCGGACACATCCTGTCGCAGGAACCCTACGCGGGGGAAAAAGTTCGCCGTGGTTGGCGGGTGCGGCTGGCGGAAAGCCTGGGGCCGCAGCACGTAGAGATTCCCGACGTTGTCGGCCAGAGCGGCCGCGCGGCTGAAATCAACCTGCGGCGGCGCGGCTTGGAACCGGGCACGGTGGCAATTGCTCACATTCCCGGGGGCGAGGACCAGGTGATCGCGCAAGCTCCGCCGCCCGCGGCAAAGGGAGTCGCGTCGCCGAAGGTCAACTTGCTGTTTGCGGCGCAAGCGGAGCCGCAGGCGTTTGTCATGCCGAACCTGGTCGGGCGTCATCTTTCCGACGCCACTCGCGCCATCACCGAGGCGGGCCTGCACGTCGGCAGCGTTCACATCGCGCCCGAGGATCCGGCTACGATAGCTTCCGCCACGGACATCGTCAGCAAGCAGTCACCAACTGCGGGGCAGAAAGTCTTAGCGGGCAGCGCGGTGCAATTAGAAGTCCAAAAATAATTGCTGTCCCAAGTCCTAACCCAGCTCACTACCTCCTGGCCCCAGCTCCTGTATTACTCTTTCGCGAGAATTGCCCCGAAGAATCCGTCGCCGGGCTGCACTCCGGGAATCGTTCTCAAGTAGGGCCCGTCCAGCAGTGAATCAAGGTCCCCCCACGCGAGTTCGCCGGAATCGTTCAACCGCTCCAGTTCGCCGCGGCAGTCCACGATTCGAAAGTCCGGACGCGACTGCAATACTTCCTCCACCACCTGCACATTTTCTTCCGGCTCCAGCGAGCAGGTGGAATACAACATGATTCCCCCGCCACGCACGTGCTGCAGGGTCGCGCCCAAAATTGCCGCCTGGCGGCCGTGCAAGTCCGACAGATCGTCGGACGTCAGCCGCCACTTGATTTCCGGGTTCCGTGCCAGGGTGCCGGTGCCGGAGCATGGAACGTCAGCGAGCACTCCGTCGAAAAGGCCGCAAACGCCGAGTTCGGTGGCGTTGGCCGCCATGACCGTCACGTTCGGCCATTGCCTCATGCGTTCCATCAGCAACGCAGCGCGATGCGGATGAACGTCGGCGGCGATGATCTCCGCTTCCGGATTCCGCTCCGCCATGATTGCGGTCTTGCCTCCCGGAGCGGCGCAACAGTCCAGCAGCCGCTCACCGCCGCCAACCAGCAGCGCCACCAGTTGCGAAGCCTCGTCCTGGATCGCGATGCGTCCTTCGCGAAAAGCGCGCGTCTGGGTGATGGCCCCTTTGCTGACGCGGCGTGCGGAAGTGAGCAGGGCGCCCGGCTGTAATTCGATGCCCTCTTGAAGCAGTTCCTGTTCAGCGGCGGGATCGCGCAAGCGCAGCGAGGTTTCCGGCGGCTGCTGATCGAAGGCGCAGATTTTTTCGGCGACCTCGATGCCGTAACGCTCCGCCCAGCGTTCCGCCAGCCAAAGCGGATGCGCGTAGAGCCCGGCAAGGTCAAGCACTGTTTTTGGTCCTGGAGAGAGGATCGGCTCCATCAGCTCGGGCTTAGCAGCGAGCTTGCGCAGCACGGCATTGGCGAACGGCACCGAGTAGCGCCGCCGCGCGCGCTTCACCAGTTCCACGCTTTCGTTGACCGCCGCGCGAACCGGTAAGCGCAGAAACGCGATCTGGTACGTGCCCAGCCGCAGCGCGGTCAGCACTTCGGGATCGAGTTTGTCCAGCGGCTGCGACGAAACCGCCCCAAGGCCGAGGTCAAGCCGCGAGCGCCACCGCAGCGTGCCCATCACCAGCTCAGTGCAGAGCGCACGGTCCTGTGGCGAGAGCGCGTCGAGACGCTCGGAGTGCAGCAACTCGGAAGCGTACGCGTCCTTCTGCTCCACGCGGAACAGGATGTCGAACGCGGCTTCGCGCGCGGGAGAGGGCATTGTCGGCGGAAAAATCTACCACGGGGGCAACAAGGCACGGGTGAATAAGCAGATGGAACAAAGCGGAACGAATGTCATGCTGAGCGCAGCGAAGAACTTGCTTATGGCTGGCTCTGTGCCTCTGTGTCTCTGGGTACATCAGTTCCCAGGGGTTCTCCGGATTTCGGATGATATCCATGCACAAAGTCCCGCGCCGACATGCGCTTCTTCCCTTCCGGCTGTACGGTCACAAGTTCAAGCGCCGTGCCCCCGCCGCACCCGACGAGCAAACGGTCGCCTTCAACCCTGATCTCGCCGGGCGCGCCCGCTGACTCCTGATCCTCCCGCGCTTGCCAAACGTTCAGGTTCTTGCCGCGAAAGGAGGTGTACGCACCGGGCCACGGCTGAAACCCGCGCAGCCGGTTCCAGATCTCGCGCGCGCGGCGGCGGAAATCGATCAGGCCATCTTCTTTCTTGAGAATCGGCGCCAGCGTCGCCATTGCATTGTCCTGCTCCCGCGGCGCAATGGATCCTAATTTCAATCCTTCCAGTGTTTCGACCATCAGGGGCGCGCCGATGGCGGCCAGCCGCGGCCCCACCGTGAGCGCTGTGTCTTCGGGGGCGATCGGCGTTTCGCGCTGCAACAGCATGTCTCCGGTGTCGAGGCCCGCGTCAATCCGCATCGTGGTCACACCGGTGACGGGTTCCCCCATCGCGATCGCCCACTGCACCGGCGCGGCGCCGCGATATTTTGGCAGCAGCGAGCCGTGCAGGTTGATGTTGCCCAGCGGCGGCAAATCGATCATCCACTGCGGAATAATCCGCCCGTACCCGACCACCACAATCGCCTCCGGCCGGAGCTTTTCCAGAAGCGCGCGGAATTCCAGGTTGTTCTTGATCTTTTCCGGCTGCGCGACCTCCAGCTCCAGCATCTGCGCCAATTGCTTCACCGGCGGAGCGCTCACCGCCATGCCGCGTCCGCTGGGACGGTCCGGTTGCGTCACCACCAGGCGCACATGGTGCCCGGCATCCACCAAGGCCTGCAGCGTGGGGACGGCGAATTGCGGCGTGCCACAGAAAATCAGATCCATGGGGAAATCGAGTAATTGCGTAATCGGGTAATTGGGAAAAGTGCTCCAGCCAGCGCCCTCACTTTACTCAATTACCCAATTACAGGATTACTCAATTCGGCAGTCCCTACCATTCTCGCTGCTTGATTAGCTTTCTGATCTTCCGCTTGATCAGGTCTCGTTTCAGCGCCGAGATGTGGCTGATGTACAGCTTGCCGTCGAGGTGATCGGTCTCGTGCATGAGCGCGCGCGCCAGCAGGTCTTCCCCGGTTTTTTCGAACCAGTTTCCCTTCGCGTCCTGCGCCCGCACCGTGGCCACGCGCGGCCGGGTTACGTCTTCGCGAAATTCCGGCAGGCTGAGACACCCCTCCTGCTGCCGGTGGCGTCCCTCGGTGTGAATGATCTCCGGATTCACCAGCACCAGCTTGGCGGCCGGATCTTCCTGGAAGGTGACGTCAATCACGGCGATGCGCTTGCCGATGCCGATCTGCGGCGCCGCCAGACCCACTCCGTGCGCGGCGTACATCGACTCGAACATGTCATCGAGCAGCTTCTGCAGTTCCGCGTCGAACTGCGTGACCTCTGCCGCCGGCTTCTCCAGCACCGGGTCGCCATATTTCACGATGGGATAGATCATATTTGCGTGCTGTCATCCTGAGGAGGGGTCAGTCCGGCGAAGGATCCATGTTTCTTCACAGCCGCATAGATGATTCGTTCGCCAGCATGACATTCCTAAAATCTCCTCAACTGCTCCACATATCCCTCAAAATTGCGCTTTGTCTCCCCCATGCTATCTCCCCCGAACTTCTCCAGCGCGCAGCGCGCCAGGGTGAGCGCGATCATCGCTTCCGCCCCCACGCCCGCCGCCGGGACCACGCACACGTCGGAGCGCTCGTAGGCCGCCTTGACCGGCTCGCGGGTTTGGAAATCCACCGACCCCAGCGGGCGCCTCAACGTCGAGATCGGCTTCAGGTACCCGCGCACGATGATCTCCTCGCCGTTGGACACGCCGCCTTCCAGGCCTCCGGCACGGTTCGCCTGGCGCGTGAAGCTGGTGAATTCGCCGCCTTGCTTCGCGTAGCCGATTTCGTCGTGCACCATCGAGCCCATGGCGCCGGCCGCCGTGATCCCACTGCCGATCTCCACCGCCTTGACCGCCTGCAACGACATCACCGCCTGCGCCAGCAGCCCGTCCAGGCGCTCGTCCCAGTTCGCATACGTGCCCAGGCCCGGCGGGACGTTGTGCGCGCGCGCTTCGAACACTCCGCCCACGGTGTCGCGCGCATCGGTTGCCTTGTCCACTTCTGCTTTCATCTTTTGCTCGACGCCGGCATCGGCGCAGTTCAGCAGAACTTCTTCGCGACGGCTCAGTGCGGCAATTTCCTCCCACTTCACTTCGCGCTCCACCGCCACCTTTCCCACCGCTATCACGTGGCTCCAGACTTCAATGCCGAGTTCGCGCAAAAATAATTTTGCCACGGCCCCCGCCGCCACCCGCGCCGCCGTCTCGCGCGCCGACGAGCGTTCCAGCACGTACCGCGCCTCCGGGAAGTTATACTTCAGCGCGCCTGCCAGGTCGGCGTGTCCCGGACGCGGAGAGCTGACCTTCTTATGTTTCGCCGGGTCTCCCTCGCCCACCGGCAGCGACTCCTGCCAGTTCTTCCAATCCTTGTTCTCGAGCAGAATTGCGATCGGCGAGCCGATCGTTTTTCCATGCCGGACGCCCGCGACAAGGCGCGCCGTGTCGCGCTCGATCTTCATGCGCCCGCCGCGCCCGTAACCCTGCTGCCGTCGCCACAGCTCCCGATCCAGGAACGGCTGCTCAACGGCAACTCCGGCCGGTACGCCCGACACCAACGCCACCAGCGCTTCCCCGTGCGATTCTCCGGCGGTGAAAAAACGAAACATGGAAACAGAGGATTAAACCATACTTGCGTTCAGGAACTCAGTAACTCGGTAAACCAGCTACGATTTAAGCCACCAGCTCACTGTGAAAGATGGCTTATGTGGTCTTCGCGAGCTCCGATCCTGAGGTACGCAGGTACTGTGGATTTTCGGTGTACGGCCAATCTAAACCTATGCAAATCACCTAGTTACAAATTAATAACTTTTTTCCACACCTTAGATACTAATTCCCGCGAAAACGGGATAAAATGCGAGCAATTCAGTTGTTTGCGGGTTACTAGGTAGTTATCGGCGCCAGGTAGCCACCCCTTACCCCACCAACGTCTTCGAACTAAGGAGTTTCTGGTCGTGTCACCCATGCTGCCGCTCGGGCACAAGTATCGTGCTCGCATCGTGGAACTCGCGGGCGTGTTGAAGCCGGTCTTTGCCGCGATCACGGCGGCCTGGCGCGCTCAAATGTTCGAGGAGTTCCAACTCGACGGCCGCGCCATGGCGGCGCTGGAGCGGCTGAATCTCGGCACCGGTTTCGCCCTTTTCTGCCAGGAAGACTTCAGCAGCTTTTTTGAAAACCTTACTTACTACGGCACTCGTCTGAGCAAGCTCAAGGTGGACACCCGCACGGTGGCGCGGTCGCTGGAGATCTACCAGTCCCTTTGCGAGCCGCACGTGCAGCAGCTCATCCCCGGCGAACTGATGGAAACCACCGCCGCGCTGGAAATGTTCGGCTCCGCCACTTTCATTGCCGTCTCCGGTGCATATTTTGACGCGCAGCGGGGTGAATCCGCTGCGCTGCTCTCGGTCCTGGATGCCGAACTTAACGCCCAGAGCGTGCCCGCGCTGCTCGACCAGATATTGCGCATTACCCGTGACACCTTTCGCGCCAATGTCGGCGTACTGATGTTGCGCGACGAGAACAACGAGCTTCGCCTGCAGGCCAGTGTCGGCCTCGATGGCCTGGTGGCCGACGACATCAGCATTCCTCTTGGCCGCGGCTTTACCGGCATGATCGCCCTTACCGGCGAGCCGGCAATTCTCGCCGATCTTGATACTTCCGACGGCTTGCTGAACCCGGCGCTGCGCACCCGCGCCAAGGCCCTCTGGGGCGTGCCGCTGAAGACCAGCGGCGAAGTCATCGGCGTGCTCAGCATCGGCTTCGGCAAGCCCTACCAGTGGCTGCCAACCGAACTGGAGATGCTGCGCGCCATCGCCGACCGCTCCGCGCTGGCCATCGAGCGCGCCCGCATTACGGAAGCGCTTCGCGAACGCGAAGCCCGCATCGCCGAGCTCTCCGCCCACCTGCTGCGCGTGCAGGAAGAGGAGCGCAAGCGAATTAGCCGTGAGCTGCACGACGAAACCGGCCAAGCCCTCATGGTCATCCGCCTTTACCTCGGCATGCTGGAATCCAGCGCCGGTGCGCGCGCCCGCGGCAAGATTCGCGAAACCCTCGGCGTCGTGGACCGCACAATTGAAGGCATCCGCCGCATCATCGGCCGTCTCTCGCCGCTAGTCCTGCAGGAGCTGGGGTTGATCGCCGCCATTCGCAAGGAAGCCAAGGATTTGGCTAAGACTACCGGGGTGAAGGCCCGGGTCGCTGTCTCCGATGACGTTGGCCGGCTGGCGCCCGAAGTCGAAGCCGCCTTGTATCGCGTTGTTCAGGAGGCGCTGCACAACGTGGCCAAGCACGCCCAGGCCAAGGCAGCCAACATCCAGATGACCCGCGAAAATGCGCTGATCCGGCTTTACATCGAGGATGACGGCCAAGGCATGTCCAAGCCCTCCGGTTTCACCGGGCGCAGCTTCGGACTGGCCGGCATGCGCGAGCGCATCAGCATGCTTGGCGGCTCGGTGAAGGTGACCTCCACCAAAGGCGTGGGAACCAGGATTGAAGTCACCCTGCCGGCGCCCCAGCGCCAGCCGGAGGGGCCTTCAGAATTGCAGACGCGCAACACCCGGGCTTTGACCGCCGTGGCCGGCGACAGCCGCCAGGAGTCAGCCTGACCGGCGTGTGATAGGTGCCAGCGCTTAAGCCTTCTTTAGGTTGGGGCGGGAACGAGTCTCAATTTAAGCACGGCGCAACACGCTGAAAGCAAAGCTTCAAGTTCGCATAACAAAAAGTACCGTTTTCTTACGGCATCAATTTTTCGGGACTAAGGTTTTGCGCATCCAAGGTCACTGGGGAGTGTAGCTGGCAATGGCCAAGATCAAATGTTTACTGGTGGACGACCACACCCTTTTCCGCCAAGGCGTACGCCGCCTGCTGGAGGGGGAATCCGATTTTGAAATCGTGGGCGAATCGCCCGACGCCGGCGATGCCGTGGAGAAGGCCCGCGAGCTTCGCCCCGACATCGTGCTGATGGATATTGGCATGCCCGGCCTCTCGTCTTTCGAGGCGGCGCGCCAGGTCCGCAAGAATCGCCCTGAAACCAAGGTCCTGTTCCTCACCATGTATGAGGACGAGGATTATCTCGTGCAGTGCCTGGAAGTCGGCGCCGCCGGCTACGTTCTCAAGGACACGCCTGCGCAGCAACTGGTCAGCGCCGTGCGCGACGTTTATAAGGGCGGCAAGTATCTCAGTTCCCAGGTATTGGGCAAGCTGGTCGAGGACTTTCGCGCCCGCGTGCGCGATGCCAAGATGCGTCCGCGCATCTCCACCCTGACCCCGCGGGAGCGCGAAATCCTGAAGCTGCTCGCCGAAGGCAATTCGGTCAAGGAAATCGCAGTGCTCCTGGGCCTCAGCGTCAAGACCGTGGAAGCGCACAAGTTCAACCTCATGCGCAAGCTCGACATTCATAACAAAGCGCAGCTGGTGACTTACGCCATCCAGAAAAAGATCATCAAGATCCCGGTCAACCAGTAGGGGCGGGGCGCTTGGCGTTGCCGCGCTGGTTCTGACACGGCTGCTTTGGGGAAGTGTAGCTGTGAATTCAATCCGCCGGCGCTATCGATCGACAGTGGCGCAGCATTCGGCGGGATAAATTCCGCCGCTACACTTTCGTGACCCCGATACAGGTCACCTGCGCTGGCAACAGCTTCTCAATTTTTGACTTCTTACATCTGAGTTTTACTTCTGACCTTGGACTCCTCCCGCCCAACCCGTCTCCTGTTCGTTGACGATGAGGAGAGTATCCGCATCACCATGCCCTCCATCTTGCGCATGCATGGCTTTGACGTCACCTCCTGCGCCACCGTTCCGGAGGCCCTGGAGTGCATACAGAAGGAAGAATTCGACGTGCTTCTCGCCGATCTCAACATCGGCCAGCCCGGCGACGGTTTTACCGTGGTCAGCGCCATGCGCCGCACCCAGCCTGACGCGGTCACTATCATCATCACCGGCTACCCAGCCTTTGAAACCGCGCTTGAGGCCATCCGCAACCAGGTCGACGATTACATTGTTAAGCCGGCCAATATTCCGGCCCTGCTTTCGAATATCCAGGAGCGGCTGCGCAGCCAACAGCCTCGCTTCCAGCGTCCGCTGCTCCGGCTAGCCACTCTGCTCCATCAATATCAAAAGGAGGTGATGGAGGACTGGCTGACCATGTGCAATGGCGACTCCGAGATCAACTCCATTCCGCTGAATGACCGGGAGCGCGCCGACCATATTCCCGTGATGCTGGCCGAGGTGATTGAAATGCTGGAGGAGCATCGCGGCGTTGTCAGCGACGCCGCCCTTGCCGCCGCCACTCAGCACGGCCACCAGCGCCGCCGGCAGGGCTATACCTTGCCCATGGTGCTCAAGGAGAGCCGTTTCCTCCGCCGCGCTCTTCTCACCGCCATCCAACGTCACCTGCTGGAGGCCAACATCAGCTACCTGATGTCCGACCTCATCGATCTCAGCGAAAACCTCGATACCCAAATCCGCTACTCGGTTGAAGCGTTCCTCAGCTTGCATTCCGAACCCCGCGTCGCCTGATTTCGTCCCCGGCTCTTGTCCGCGTTGCCCTTACAGCTCATTTCTTTTCTTAATCGCCGCTAACAAAATTTTGAATTTCCTTTGCCGGCGTTGTTTCCCTACCCTTGTCAATGTAAGGCGTGGTAAGGCGTGTGTGCCGTACAGGAGATTTCTAATGGTTTGCCCAAATTGCCATTCTGAATATTCATCCTTGAATCCCTGCGGCTGCGCGGGCCAGGATTTTCCGCCGCCGCCGCGCCATGACGCCCAGGCCGGAGAACCTGACAGCACCGCGGAAGCGACTTCCTCCGCCCTCAAGCCGACCGGCATCGGCGATCCCTTCTGGCACTAGGCCGCTCCGACATTTTCGGGTAGGCCCGGCGCCCCTCGCCGGGACAGAAAAAAACAGTACCTCAGTACGTTGCTGCCAAGATGAACCGCAAACCCCTGTCATCCTGAGCGAGGGCGAATGCCCGAGCCGAAGGATCCCGGCGACGCGCCCGGCGGCGCGTTCGCGCTGGCGTGCGGTCCACACAGATTCAACCTCAACCATAGTCCCGGTACGGGAAAACCTTTTTAGCCTGCCGCGACACTTTTCCGGCGATCATGACCCGGCAGGCTCCTACCATGAAATGTGACCGGACGTTTTGGACAGGCTTGGCCACGAGCGGGCCTTTTGGCTCCTGGGCCGCTCAGGTTAAACCGGCCTTGTTGTGAAGTGAGTTGGGCATCCGACGTCCGGCCGGTTCACTCTTTTGACAGCTGTGCAATGCAGATGGAGGAGCACGGACATGACTACAGTCGCTGCCAAGCCTTCTACGACGATCACTCTCAAGAACCTGCAAGCCGCTTATAACGGCGAATCCAACGCCTGCGCTCGCTATGCCGCATTTGCGCAGAAGGCCGATGAGGAAGGATTTCATCGAGCTGCCAGCCTGTTTCGCGCCGCCTCGCGTGCCGAGCAGATCCATGCCGCGAATCACGCGGCCGTCATCAAGCAGATGGGCGGGACGCCGCAGACGCACATCGAAACGCCCGTGGTCAGGTCCACGGCTGAGAACCTGAACGTCGCCATTGCCGGCGAGGAGTATGAGCGCGACCTGATGTATCCCGACTTCATTCGGGAAGCCGAAGGGCAAAACAACACAGCCGCCGTGCGCACGTTTTCCTATGCCCTGGAAGCAGAAACCGAGCACGCGCGTCTTTACACCGAAGCACTCACCCATCTCGACCAGATGAAGAGCAAGACTGCATACTATGTCTGCGCAAACTGCGGCTATACGGTCGAGAAGCTCGCGTTCGAGCGATGCCCGGTGTGTCACCACCCGAAAGAGAAGTTCGAAGAAATTTCCTGAGAAACTGAATTATTCGCAGGAATCGTCGCTCCACGAGAACGCCGGCAATCGCTACAATAGTTGAATGCCGTATCCCATCAAGGTCTGCGCTATCTGTTCGGAGGAGTTTGAGTTGAAGCCGGGCAAGCCTGGTTTCGCCAACCGCTGCCCCAACTGCAGCACCCCTGAAACTGCCGAGGCGGCACCCAAACCGCAGATGGACGCCGACCACCGCCGGTCTGAGCGCGAAGCCAACGACGCCAGGCGTCGCGCCATGCGCGATCTCCTCTACCGGAAAGACAGCTAGTTTCCCAACTTTTGCGCGGGAAGGGCGATGCCACCGATTGTCTAATCCCCCTCATGGAAGTAGAATGCATCCGCTGTTTGTGCTCACTTAGGGTGCACGTCTTTGCTCAGGTGGACTCGCGCCTGTCTGCAAGACGTGGGTGAGCGACCCGGGTTCTCCGACAACACAATAATTTCCCCGTGCCACAGGCCGGCAGTTTCTCGTGCCCAGCCGCGCGCACGGCTGCAGGTAAGCATCCGGCGTTCCGGCGAAGCCAGGATGTGGAATATCCGCAGAGCTTCGCCACCGCCAAGGCGGATGGCGACTTCCCCGCAAAATAAGCCCAGGCACGCACTGGGGATGACAGGTGAGTGGAGGTTCAGCAGATGACCGCACGCAAACGGCGCTTCATTGCTCTCTGGATGTTCCTTGCGGTTTGTTTCGTCGTGTTGTCGGCATCGGTGGCAGCGCAAAATCCTTGCGCACAGATCAGGACCGCCTGCCGGAGTGCTGGGTACGTGCAGGGTGGCGCTAAGAGCGGAAACGGGCTGCTGGTGGATTGTGTCCAGCCTTTGCTCCAGGGAATGACGACAAATGCCAAGACTGGCAAGCCTTTGCCGCAAGTGGATTCGC